>JBEAQS010000099.1:0-13855 GCA_041163765.1 Bacteroidota bacterium
GATTGGGTCACCGGAAACAACTACAGCGTAAAGCCCACCCCACCTGATGCGGATACCAAACTGCGTTTTAACTGGAATTCTGCCATTGGACAAGATCCTTTTGACACCAATACCGTGTACTTTGGCAGTCAATTTGTACACAAAAGCACCGATAAAGGGTTGACTTGGACCATTATTTCTCCAGACTTAACGACCAATGACCCGGAAAAACAAAAACAAAGTGAAAGCGGTGGGTTAACTATGGATGCCACAGGTGCAGAAAATCACTGTACCATTTTGGTTATTGAACCAAGTGCCGTTCAAAAAAACTTTATGTGGGTCGGTACGGATGACGGTCGTGTACATTGGACCAACGACTCTGGAAAAACATGGACTGAGGTGACGCAAAACATCAAAGGTTTACCTAAAGGAAGTTGGATTCCTCAAATCAAAGCAGATCCCAAAATTCCTGGAGCTGCCCTGTTGGTGGCCAATGACTACCGCCGATTCAACCACACCCCTTACCTATTCCGCACCAAAGATTACGGAAAAACCTGGGAACGCATCGGGGATGGAAATGACTTCAAGAGTTTTGTGCTCTCAGTTGTTCAAGACCCTGAAGCCCCTCAACTCCTATTTGCCGGAACCGACGATGGACTATATGTCTCGATTGATCAAGGTGATCAATGGACCAAATGGACTTCTGGTTTCCCTACCGTACCCACCAGCGATTTGGTGGTTCAAAAAAGAGAGGGTGACTTAGCGATCGCTACATTTGGACGCTCTATGTGGGTGCTGGATGACTTACGTCCTTTGCGCAGTTTAGCACAAAACCCCCAATTGTTGACCCAACCGATCGCCCTATTTAAAGCCCCAAAAGCCTACCTCGCCGCCTACCAACAACCCACAGGAAGCAGATTTGGTGCTGACGCCATGTATCAAGGGGACAACCGACCATCTGGAGGACAAATCACGTATTATTACGGACAAAAAGAAGCCAACAAAGACACCCTAAAACTGAATATTTATCAAGGAGATGCGTTAATCCGGACCTTAACACTAAAAACTCCTAAGGCACCAGGATTCCAAAGAATCACCTGGGATTTGGATCAAAAATCCGGAGACCGGCCTTCCAGAAGCGCTGAAAAGCCAAAAACAGAACGAGGGGGACGTTCTGTGCTTCCAGGAACCTATCGACTTGAATTAGTGCAAGGAACCCACAAATCAGAAGCTACGATAGAGGTGGGCTTTGATCCAAGACTCGAAGTTTCCGCAGCTGCAGAAAAAGCAAAAGAAGTCGCTTTAGCTCAAATAGATCAGTGGATGGATACCGCAGCTCAAGCCGTACGACAAATGGTCCAAAGCCAACAAACCGCTAAAGAATTGGCTGCAGACATGAAAAAAGAAGATGCTAAAGGGCTGGAGGATAAAATTAAACAGTCTGAAAAGATCAGCGAGTCTTTAGAAGAACTCATCGCGCTCTATTTGGGCAAACAGGACAAAAGACAAGGGATCACACGCAGTCCTGAAATGACGGTGGTACAGCGATTAGGTACTGCATCCAGCTACATCAGCTCAAGACCTAATGGGGTTACTGCCACAGAAACTCAACTCATGGAGTTGGCCAAAAAATCACTCCAAGATGCCCTAAAAGCCCAGAATGAGTTTTTTGAAACAACATGGAAAGAGTTCCAGAAACAGGTGGAAAACTGGGAACAGACCAGATTTAAACCGACGAAAACATTTAACTTAGTGCCCTAATACATCCGCTATGAAAACAAATTTAACTTTCGGTGCCCTCAGCCTGTTCTTATTGACTGCGGTAGGTTGCAAACAATCTCCCAATCAAGAATCAGCCGAAGTATCCATGGAAACAGACATGAACCCATCTATTTCTTTTTCTATGGAACCTAAAAGTGACTCCAACGTTCAAGGAACGGCTACTTTCACCGCTAAAGACAGTGTCGTAGCTTTCGATATCGAGTTGACAGGCCTTACTCCAGGAGTCCACGCTATTCACCTTCACGAAACTGCTGATTGCAGCGCCGCTGATGGAACTTCAACAGGAGGACATTGGAACCCTACATTTGAAAATCATGGATCGTGGGGTTCTGCCGAAGGATTTCACCGAGGAGATATCGGAAACCTTACTGCAGATGAATCTGGAAAAGCTCAATTGCATTTTGAGACAAACCTTTGGTGCATGGACTGTGATGACCCTGTGAAAAACATTATGGGTAAAGCGATCATTGTACACCAAGGAACCGATGATTATGTCACACAGCCTACAGGCAATGCAGGTGCACGTGTAAGTTGCACAGGAATTATACAATAACACACCAACCCTGCTTTGCAGGGTTTTTTACTGATGAACCCATCTTCCGCTGGTTGGATTAAAAAATTCGGCTCATTGCCCCTCACGAAAACCGCATCTAATAAAGATGCGGTTTTGTGGTATGAGGACATGGCACATTGGGGGATGGTTTATGGCATCCCTTGGGATGTTCCACCTGGACTAGATTTACCACATCAACCCACGGCTGATGAGCGCTGTAAAGTATTGATGATCTATGGGTTTTGGACTTCGTATCAATGGATACATCCAAAAAACAATTTTGATCAAATGGTCCACGCTCTGATGGAATTCTATAAGGTACTGGGTCAAGACAAAAAAACGATGTTGGGCAGATTGGGGTTTGCCAATGATTCCTACAGCCAACTTGAAACTACCCTAGAATCCAGGATATTCCCCAACCCAGGTTTTGTTTTAGGTGCATTGGGCCAATCGATCATCAACATCTGGCTGTTTCAAGATCTGTTGGCTTGGATGGCCTTCCTAGAAGGAAACAATAATGTCCTTGAATACCGAAAAGAACTCGAATTAACCTGTTTCGGATTGCTGTATCAATTGATGGGTAGTCTGGGGGTATGGGAAAAAATGAAGCCCCAATTGATTCACGGCACCCAATTTGTTGCCCAAGAACTTTTGCTGGATCAAGAATTGCTGCAAACCCCGATATCTGTTAAAGATCATCCTCCAATCGCGGCTCGCTACATGGTTGATTTTTGTTTGTTTGCCTACCTAACTCAAGCAAAAAAACCGCAGTGGTCCCAGGTTAACTTATGGGGATCTCAAACCAATATCGATTCTGTATACCTCAGTGAACGCTACCATGGACAGCTCAAATGGTTAGAAAATCACCGGGGATTTATCGATGATGGATGGGAAGGACTTTTTGGGGTGCAATTTTATGACCGCATCAAAGAATGGATCCAGAAGCTGATTTTAAGAAACAGCAAAAGATTGATTAAGGAATTAGAGGGTTCTGGTGAATTATTGGTGCTGCTCAGCAAATCAACCCACAAGGAGCTCGATGGGAAAGAGCGAAAAAAAGTACAGGAACAACTCCTTGATATTTTCAAAAGCATACCCTCATTGGCAATATTTTTATTGCCCGGTGGCGCACTTTTGTTGCCTTTGGTGGTCAAATTGATTCCTAAAATGTTGCCCAGCGCTTTTGATGAAAACAGAATAGATAAAGAACCCAACGGGTAAAAAGCTCCATATGGAACCGATCAGGATCAATAAATTTTTAAGCGAAATAGGTTACTGCTCACGCAGAGAAGCAGATAAACTGATCGAACAAGGTCGGGTAAAAATCAATGGCGCTGTTCCTGAAATGGGGACCAAAGTAACCCATCATGACCGAATTTCAGTAGACGGCACTGAGGTGAATAGCCGAGAGAAAGCCCATGTTTATCTAGCGCTCAATAAACCTGTAGGTATCGTGTGTACCACCGATGCCGGGGTAGAAAAAGACAACATCATCGATTTCATCAATTACCCAGAACGCATCTTTCCTATCGGTCGATTGGACAAGGCCAGTGAGGGGTTGATTCTGTTGACCAGTGACGGTGATATCGTCAATAAAATTCTACGGGCCAGCAACGGTCACGAAAAAGAATACCAGGTTTGGGTGAACAAACCGATCGATGCTCGATTTATCGACAGGATGAGTAAAGGAGTCCCTATTTTGGGCACAGTAACTAGGCCTTGTGTGGTCAAACCTATGGGCCCTATGGGATTTACTATAGTGCTCACCCAAGGACTAAATCGGCAAATCAGGCGCATGTGTGAACACCTAGGTTACCGGGTAACCCGACTCAAAAGAGTACGCATCATGAATATCAGCCTAGATACAGAACTCGGAGCTTGGAGGCATTTAACCCAACAAGAACTCGAACGATTAACTCAAAGCGTGCAAACCTCCAACAAAACTGCTGAATACACCAGACCCAAATCCTCATGACGATTACCCAATTACAGTACATCATAGCTGTGGCGACCTATAGGAACTTTACCTTGGCTGCTGAAAAATGTTTTGTTACTCAACCTACTCTATCCATGCAGATTCAAAAATTGGAGGAGGAATTAGGTGTGGAACTCTTTGACCGGACTAAGAAACCGATTGGCTTGAGCAAAGCGGGTGAAAAAATCATCGTTCAGGCAGAGAAAATCGTCGCTGAAGTAGCACGCATCAAAGACATTATCGATATCGAAAAAGGAATCATAGGAGGCGTGTTTACCTTGGGTATCATCCCCACGGTAACACCTACTCTATTACCTTTATTTTTGACTCATTTTATCACCCAATACCCCCATGTACAGCTACACATTCAGGAACACCATACGGAATCGTTAATCGATCTACTTAAAGAAGGAGTATTAGATGCTGCCATAGCTGCCACCCCACTGGAAGAAGAAATACTGGCAGAGAAACCGATGTATTACGAACCTTTTGTAGGGTATGTAGCTCCTGAACACCCTCTATGTGCTCATACTACCTGGCATCCCTCCATGTTGGACACGGAAGATTTATTGCTTTTAGAAGATGGCCATTGTTTTCGCAACGGAATACTCAATCTTTGCAGAAACAAAAACCAAGTATCCCCTCCTTCATTTTCTATAGAAATCGGAAGTTTTGATACCTTGGTTCAATTAGTCGATAAATCCATGGGCATTACCCTATTGCCTTATTTAACTGGAAAAAGACTTAACCCCGCTCAGCAATCTAGATTGAGGCATTTTAATGCTCCTCAGCCTGCCCGGGAAATCAGTTTAATTCACCGAAAAAACGCGTTAAAAGAACACATCATTGACGCCCTATACCACAGCATCCGGTCAGCTGTTTCCAGTGCAGTTCCCTTTAATGACGTGGAAATTATCAGTCCGCTAAAACACAAAAAATGAGGCAATCCAAACTTTTTGGGATCGTGGTACTCGTGCTTAGCACACTGTCCTGCAAGTCGCTACAAACGGATACCAAGTCAACCACACCAATAACTTCTGCACGCCCAGAACCATCCACATCAAAAGCATACCGCGGCTGGTTGGTCATCAATGCACAAAGCAAAGACACGATTGTCCAGGAACAATCAGAACAGCTTTTTATTCCAGGAAGCAACATAAAAATCCTCACGCTCTACGCCGCGTTAAAATCGATACCATCCAAATTACCTACAGCCCGCTACCAAGTTGATGGAGATACCATCTATATTCAAGGTTTGGGTAATCCAACCACCCTGCATCCAGCCTGGGGAGATCGAGAGTTGATCGAATTAATCAAACCCTTCAAACAGGTTTACCTGGCGCCAAATCCACAAAATTTATGGCCCTGGGGACCTGGATGGGCGTGGGAGGATTTTGACACCTATTTCGCGGCAGAAAAAAATGCATTGCCCCTTTGGGGTAATCAACTTTGGGCCATACCCATGGGTCAAAGCACAGAATTTTACCCAAAATCTTTGCTCAAAAAAGTGAGGATTAGCGCTGATAAACCGGCGTTTAGAAGGGCCCGCAACGCCAATGAGTTTTTTGTTCCCCAAAAACTCCAAGACACTCTTTCTGTACCGCTTTTGACGGACGATGGTCTCACAGCGGCATTGCTTGAAGAAGCCTCGGGCACCACCACATCCGTACATGCATTTCCCGATGGACCCGCTCAGCTGCTCTATGGAAGAAACAGAGATGAGGTACTCAAAAAAATGATGTGGCAGAGCGACAACTTTTTAGCAGAACAAATTTTGCTGCAGGTAAACTACCAACGAACAGGTAATTTAGTGGATCAAAACGGGACGGAAGAACTGGCTAAAACCATGTTTCCCTTTTGGAGAGAAAAAATTAGGTGGGTAGATGCCTCAGGGTTATCCAGGTATAATCTTATGAGCCCACGTTCGATAGTTCAAGCGTTGGAGGCCTTGTATGATTTCCACCCCTACGAATCACTGAAAGGTTTTTTCCCTGCGGGTGGCCAACGAGGCACCCTAAAAAACAGATTTAAAAATCCGGAGGGAGCACCATATGTATACGCCAAAACGGGCAGTATGGGTCAAGTCTATTGTTTGGGTGGTTACTTAGAAACCGACTCTGGGCAAATCCTTATTTTTAGCGCCATGTACAACAACTTCACACAGCCCACTTCATCCATTATTCAAGAAATTGAAAATAAACTCAAGACATTAAAGTCCGAGTATTGATTAAAATCGATTATCCCCGTCGAGTAAATTTCCTAATCCCCCGAGTACACTCCCCTCACCCTTATGAGCTCCACCGCCTTGAGGTGCTGCAGCCCAAACACGTTGGGCAAGCCTTGAAAAAGGCAAAGATTGAATATACACAGTCCCGGGACCGGTTAACGCCGCAAAAAAGAGTCCTTCCCCGCCAAAAAGTGTGTTTTTTATTCCCCCTACAAATTGTATGTCGTAATCTACCCCTTGGGTAAAACCGACCAAACAACCCGTATCTACGCGAAGCACCTCACCAGGTCCCAACGTTTTCTGGGCCAATGTTCCCCCGGCATGAATAAAAGTCAATCCATCACCTTCCAATTTCTGCATGATAAATCCTTCACCGCCAAATAATCCTCTTCCAAGCTTCTTTGAAAACTCAATACCCACCGAAACACCTTTGGCCGCACATAAAAAAGCATCTTTTTGACAAATGAATCGCCCCCCCACCTCACTCAAATCAATAGGAATTATTTTTCCCGGGTAAGGTGATGCAAAACTTACTTTGCGTTTTCCACTACCTTGATTCATATACGCCGTCATAAACAAGCTTTCCCCGGTGAGCAATCGTTTTCCCGCAGACAGCATTTTGCCAAAAATGCCTTGATCTGGTTGAGCTCCATCGCCAAAGATGGTCTGCATCTCAATATTTTGCTCCATCATCATCAAACTACCTGCCTCTGCCACCACGACTTCTTGTGGATCAAGCTCCACAGATACGTATTGCATTTCTTCTCCGAAAATCTGGAAATCTATTTCGTGTGCATTCATGATTTGCGTTTTAATGTCCATTCAAAGTTAAACTCAGCCACGATGACTCCCCGATCATCTGTACCCACTGCTTTAGTCCACACCAACACCCCTTGACCGGTTTGTATAGTCTGTTCCATTGCTTCTTTAATCTTTGGGCCGTCTGCGCAAGCAAACGTGATCACTCCTTTTGCTTTTTTGTGGAAAACAGCCTTATTCTGAGCGACCAGCATAGAAACAGGTGTGCCTGATTGGGTCAAGTGATACATCACTAATGCCCCTGTAGCTAACTCAGCAGCCATGCCTTGAACTGCCCAAAACATGGAGCCAAATGGATTCTGATTCACCCATCGGTAGCGCACTCGAGTGTTTGCTTGATCCCCATCACACTGGGTTAATCGCACTCCTGTCCACCAAGCTGCGGGTAATTTAAAAAATAAATAGCGGTTAAATAGTTGAGGATTCATGGAGTGAATATAGGCAGATTTGCCCATAATCCAGGTCCTGATGGAACAGGAAAAATATAAAATATGTTAAAATTTACTACTATGTATTGCATAATACCTTTTAAAAGATATATATTTGCATCAACAAGTAATATATAGATCATGAATATTGAAAACACCAAAGCCCAGATGCGGAAAGGCGTTCTTGAGTACTGTATCTTATCGGTACTCAACAACAAAGACCTCTATGCCTCTGAGATCTTGGAACACCTAAAGCAAGCCAAACTGCTAGTGGTTGAAGGCACTCTTTACCCCCTGCTGACCCGGTTAAAAAACGCAGAGTTGCTTCAGTACAGATGGGAAGAATCCACTGGAGGACCACCGAGAAAGTACTACACCTTAACAGATCTAGGCAAAAAATTCCTAGCTGAACTAGACCAAACCTGGAATGAATTAAATCAAGCCGTGCAACAAGTCACGCAACAATAGCCATGAACAAAACCATCAACATCAATTTAGGCGGCCTTGTGTTTTATATCGACGAGGATGCTTATCAGCAGCTAAAAAACTATTTAGGGGCCATTGAGCGTTCGCTGAGCAGCTCTGAAGGCAAGGAAGAAATCATTGCCGATATAGAATCGCGCATCGCTGAATTATTCAACGAAAAATTAAAAGACAACAAACAGGTGATCAACCAACAAGACGTGCTTAGCGTGATCCAGGTGATGGGAGAACCCGAAGACTATCGCGTTGATGAAGAGGTATTTGGCGGTGATGAAAAACAGTCCAAATCCAACGCTTCAAGTCGAAAACTGTACCGGGATACCGACAACAAAATGCTGGCAGGTGTCAGTGCTGGATTAGGTCATTATTTGGGCATCAACAAGAACTGGATCAGGCTTTTATTCTTGGCACTCTCCGGTAGTGGTGGTTTTGGACTCTTGCTTTATGCTATCCTCTGGATCGGTATGCCTGAGGCCAAAACTACAGCGCAAAAACTAGAAATGAAAGGAGAGCCCATCAATTTGGATACCATTGAAAAAAAAGTAAAAGAAGGGTATCAATCGGTTAAAAAAAATGTGGAAGAAGTTGACTTAAACGAGGTGGGGCAAAAGATCAAAAATGAAGGCAAGTCCCTTGGAGATGCTCTATCTACTTTTATCACTGAATTCTTTGGGGTCATCACCACCATTGTTAAGGGTTTTTTTCAAATCCTAGGTAAATTGATCGGTCTGGTGTTGATCACTGTGGGAAGTGGCGTACTGATCGCTTTATTGATTGTTTTCCTGTTTATGGGTATGATTGATGTACACCTCGCTAAAGACTGGGGATTCATTTATCAAGGATTTTCAGATTACCCCGAATGGTTGATGCACTTGCTGCTCTTTATTGCAGTGGGCATCCCCTTCTTTTCCCTACTGTTGGTCGGCTTGCAAATGGTATTCAATCAGATGAGCAAATTGCACACCGGGGTTAAGGTCGGACTTTTTGCCCTTTGGTTATTGAGTGTTGTTGGTCTAATTGGCCTGGGTGTTACCCAACTAAATTCTGACGTGGTCGGCACCCAACACCTGGAAGAGAAAAACATGTTGTTTGAAGCGACTACTGACACCTTGACCCTTGACTTTAAACGGGACAGCAAATTAGACATGCTGTGGGAAGATGCCTATTGGCAGGATCAGCGCACGTTGACTCCAGGGTATGACGAACAGGGAAATGAAATACTGGCTTCTAAAAAAATAAACCTGAGTCTTGGGTTGTCAGATACAGATCAGATCCGGGTTGCAGTCGCCAAAAAAGCCAGAGGACTTAGATACAACAGCGCTTTAGATCGCGCTAAAGCAGTGGACTATGAATGGTCGCTAAACCAGGACTCCCTAGTACTGTCTGACTACTTTACCACTCCATCGCGTTGGAAAAATAAAGGCCAATCAGTGAAGATTGGCCTAGAGCTACCCAAAGGAACTTTGGTGAAAATGAGTGAGCGCAGTGCCGAAGGCTTGGAACACTTCTGGCAACTCACCGGTGATCGCCGACAAAACACCCACCTCTGGGTGGTTGAGGATCAAGATCAATTGCGCTGTTTGGACTGTGAATAAAGCACTACTCTAAAGTAGCCAAATAGCGCTCAGCGTCGAGCGCCGCCATACATCCAGTACCGGCAGCTGTAATGGCTTGTCGGTACTCTTTGTCTTGGACATCCCCAGCGGCAAATACACCAGGTTTATTGGTTTTGGTGGATTTTCCATGGGTGATCAAATAACCCGTCTCGTCCATCTCCAATTGACCTTTGAATATATCGGTATTGGGTTTATGACCGATGGCTACAAATAATCCGGTCACCGAAATCACTTCCTCCTGACCTGTTTGGTTGTTGACGATTCTCAATCCCTCAACGACCTGTTCTCCCAACACCTCAGCCACTTCTGTGTTATATCTAATCTCTATGTTGGGAAGATTTTTCACCCTGTGTTGCATAGCTTTTGAAGCACGCATCTCTTCTTTGCGCACGAGCATGGTCACTTTTTTACAGATATTGGCCAAATAAGAGGCTTCTTCAGCTGCGGTATCACCGGCACCCACAATGGCTACTTCCTGTCCTTTATAGAAAAAACCGTCACAAACTGCGCAGGCAGAAACACCCCCTCCTTTAAGTCTTTCTTCACTGGGTAATCCAAGATACTTAGCCGTAGCTCCCGTCGAAATAATGATTGTTTTTGCTTCGATGTGTTTTTGGCCATCCACCACTACCCGATGCATTCCTCCAGCCTTTTCGGCAAAAACCACCTCAGTGACCATACCGATACGCACCTCTGTACCAAATCTCTCTGCTTGTTGCTGTAACTGAACCATCATGGTTGGTCCATCTACCCCATCGGGGTATCCAGGGAAATTATCCACCTCTGTCGTTGTGGTCAATTGACCGCCAGGTTCCATACCCGTGTACACTACCGGTTTCATATCTGCTCTAGCCGCATAAATAGCCGCGGTGTATCCTGCTGGTCCTGAACCAATAATCAATGTGGTTAATTGCTCTACTTCTTGTGACATATATTAAAAATTTTAAACAACAAACTTACCTAATCTACCCACTGTCTTTGGGCTTAGTTATCAAAAGTTATTCGCAATCAAACAAAAAAAATAAGCCCGAAGGCTTATTTTTTGGCTATACTTTTTCGCCCTTCATCATTTTCTGCCAATACAAATACGGCAACATATATTTCTTGAGCATCCATAACCTCCAATGTTCTTTAGCGGAGTTAAATACCAACATCTGCTTGAGTTGAGGATCTGGCGTGAAATTGTTTTGATAATCAAACTCTGCCAAAACCATTTTTCCGTACCCTGTGACCAGAGGACATGAGGAATACCCATTATACGTAGTATTCAACACGGTTTCCTGTTTGATTAAACGCGTAATATTATCGACCACAATAGGAACTTGTTTTCTAATAGCTGCGCCCGTCTTGGCAGTAGGCAAAGCAGCAACATCACCCAAACCAAAAATATTGGCGTATTTATTGTGCTGCATACTATTGATATTGACATCCAACCAACCTGCCGCATTCACCAAATCAGAGGACTTAACAAATGCAGGGGCTGTCTGGGGAGGAGCCGTATGAATAAAATCAAAAGGTATAGCCAACAAATCACCCTCCATATAACTGCCAGGAGTTTGCGTAGTAAATGCTGATTTTTGGGATTCATCCCCCAAAAACTGGAAATAAGCCACCTTTTTAGCTGAGTCAATTTTTACAGGATTGTGCAGTGGTTTAAAATCGACTTTATATCTTTTGATCACTTGCATCAACGTTTCCTTGACTACCTGAACACCAAAGATTACAGAACCTGGAGTGGCAAAAATCACATGGCTCTTAGAAGCCAACCCGTGTTTTCTCAGATAATCAGCCGCTAAATACATGATTTTCTGTGGGGCGCCACCGCATTTAATAGGGGTGTTGGGTTGAGTAAATAAAGCTGTACCCCCTTTGAAGTTTTTTAATTGCTGCCAAACGTGATTGGGATCAGTGTAATTACTGCAAACAACCCCGCTATCCATAGCTTCTTTAAGTCCTTCAATCATCTCTGGAGCCATCACTAGACCAGGCGCAACCACCAGATAATCATAAGAAATGGATCCGGAATTTTCCGTGGTGATCCTGTTTTGATCCGCTTGAAAACTGATTACTTTATCTTTAATCCAATGAGCATTGGTAGGGATTAAACCCTTCATGGGTTTAGCTGTTTTGGCAAAATTATATGTGCCCGCACCTACAAGCGTCCAGGCTGGTTGATAGTAATGAGTATCCGCAGGCTCAACAATACCCACATCTAAAGAAGGATCTTTTTTCAGCAACTGTGCCGCGGTCATGATCCCAGCTGTTCCGCCTCCGATCACTAAAATTTGGTGGTGTGTCTTCATAAAGGATGGTTTTTATTCCAACTAAATATAACTCATTTCACTCTATCTGTAGGCTACCTAAGTTACTTTAGATCTAATTTTTATTAAAAAACCCGGTATATGGTTTGAGTTGTTTCATCAAATGTTTGATTCATAAAACAAGGAAAATAAAAAAAGCCAAGCTGATGCTTGGCTTTTTTTGGTCGGGATGACAGGATTTGAACCTGCGACCACACGCCCCCCAGACGTGTACGCTACCGGACTGCGCTACATCCCGATGTACTTAAAGTGGGGCAAAAATACTACTTTTTTTAAGTGAACCAAGGAATATCTACCACAATTAAGGATCATAGATCGACCAAGAAAAAAGAATTGTACTTTAGGGTTTTGCATGAGAATCCTATGGAACAAGAAAAACGATTAGCGCTATTCAACGGACTAAAACAGGCTCAATACCAAGTCGGAGCGTACAGTTACACTAAGCGAATAAAGCTATTAAAACAACTAAAAACCGCATTGGCCAATACGTATAGAACGCGTATTCATCAAGCGTTACAGGATGATTTTGGCAAGCCAAGCACTGAGGTTGATCTCACCGAACTATACCCAGTCATCGGTGAAATTGACCAAGCATGCCATCAACTTAAAAAGTGGATGTCACCTACCCGAGTGCATACACCCATTTCTATTTGGGGGTCAACTTCTTATTACATCCACGAACCAAAAGGGGTCTGTTTGATCATGTCTCCATGGAATTACCCAGTCAATCTAGTCTTTAGCCCATTGGTCAGTGCTGTAGCTGCAGGAAATACTGTACTGGTAAAGCCCTCAGAACACGCGCCGAAAACCAGTGCCCTTGTCGCCGAAATTATCGAGTCTATTTGGCCTGAAAATCACGTAGCGGTAGTCCAAGGGGGCATCGAAGTGGCCTCTAGCTTACTGGAACTCCCCTGGAACCATATCCACTTTACCGGCGCTCCGAGTATAGGAAAAATTGTCATGGCAGCTGCCTCAAAACACTTGAGTTCGGTCACCCTGGAACTCGGCGGTCAATCACCTTTGATTATTGATCAAACCGCTGATGTAGCCGATGGCGCACAAAAACTGGCCTGGAGTAAGTGGATCAATGCGGGACAAACCTGTATCGCTCCAAATCATGTATGGGTTCATCGTTCAAAATACAGCGAGTTGATGGAGGCCTTAAAAGATCAGATTAACTGCTATTACCAAAACACCACACAGAGAGGTGATAGCTATTGCCAAATCATAAATCAGAAGCACTACGATCGTTTATCACTGGCGTTAAACGAAACTGTATCTGGTGGTGGAAAAATCGTTTTAGGGGGAACAACCATAGCTGAGGATCGGTATATTGCTCCTACGGTAGTGGTCGACTTACCCCAGGACAGTAGCTTGATGAAAGAGGAAATATTTGGCCCTATTCTACCGGTACTCGTATTTGATGACCTACAGGAAGTGATTGAAGACCTGAAGACCAAAGAAAAACCATTGGCCTTGTACTTCTTTTCCAAAAACAAAAAGAACATCGATCAACTACTCAAGCACACACGGGCCGGAAGTACGTGTATCAACCACGCTGTGGTTCAATACGCCAATGGTCACTTGCCTTTTGGAGGCAGCAACAACAGCGGTTTAGGTAAAAGTCATGGTGTTTTTGGATTCCAAGAATTTTCCAACCAAAGATCTGTGG
>JBEAQS010000100.1:0-5369 GCA_041163765.1 Bacteroidota bacterium
GTCAGGATATCAGGATTTGCTCTGCTTGTATCGTCTGGCAGCACGTCCGGCTTTCTTTGCTTTCTCAGTGTTCGGGATGAACTGTTTACCCTCGCGGCTACCAGCTCTTTTCTTTTGATCGGTCTCCTGCCGTTCTTCTTTTGACAGTGAGGCCCATGCCTTTTCAGGCAGGTAACGCTTGGTATATCCCTTTTGTATAGCCTTGTCTGCCATTACTTGCTCTCTTTATATTTCTTGGCAGCGGCTTTAGCCTTACCGCGTTTTTCATATTCATCCTTGGTCATCCACTTTTCTTTACCCCACTTCTCTAGTGACTTCTGGGATTTACCCTTGCCACCACGATACCCGCCACCAGCCTTTTCGTACTCCTGGGCAAGGAGCTGAGCCTTGCGTGCACTCCACTGACCAGGCTTACCTCCCTTGGAGCCAGCCATAATACGGTCCTTGATGCGCTCGCGCTTCTCAGGATTTGTGTATTTACTGTCCTGTTGGGACATCAAAATTATTTTGTCTTTCTTCTAATATTTTACGATACTTACATGGACGCGCCAAAGCTACCTCAAGCTCTGAATCGCTAATCCAATCAATCTCTCGCTCAAGCTGAGCAAAGTATTTTTCTAAACGCTCTTCATCGCTTTGGGGACTCAACATCGTCCTTGCCACGGAAGTGCTGCATTAGGTCATCCACCTGTTCCAAAGATTCCAGGCGGCAAAGCAGATCTGAAATTGTGTTAACAGTCAAGGGATGTTCGGTACGTGCAGCAAAAGCTAAGGCATCACGCAAACAATTAGAAGCTTGCTCGATTGATTCTTTTACTTGACTAGAAAGTGCCATTTCGGATTCCTTGGGTGTTCTCAGTATAGGAACAAAAACAAACATTAGGGTTTATGAAGAATAGGTACCTTGTACATACCAATTCTGTCATAACCGTTTTTGGCAAACTCAAGGCAAATAGTAGTGGTATCACAATCCCATTGCTTAGTTTTTGGGTTGATTTCCGAAAACCTCACACCTTTTTCAATTGGTTCAGCCTTGTAAACACAGAAGCAATTAAAAGTTGCCGCTAAAGAAAGGCATTCGGGAAGTTCAGAAATTTTGGGGCCAAAATACTCGGAGTCTTCTGCGTTAACCCTAGTGGCCCAGCTGTCATAAATCCAATCCGGTACACCGTGTCCAGCAGGAAGAACGCTGTAACCAGAAGCAATGTCAAGATCTGAATAAATAATCTTGCCTACGTCAACGGTATTGTAGATAACATCAGGTTCAATGCAAATAATCTTGTCGTAGGTACCAAGGCCAGTGGTTTCGTCTGCAATGGAGAGAGTCTTATTACGTGCCTGAGCCAAGTACTTAACTCTTTCTTCCGCTTTGATGGAGTGGAAGTAAGGCCAGTCGTAGTTGCGAATCGCAATTGAAACGCGGTTTAGCTTTTTCTCGAGAAGAGGTTTGACTGAATTTAACGCTTGTTTGGTTCCATCATTTGAGTCATTCTCCAAAACTACAAGGTCAAATACAATATCCTGATGCACGTCACACAAACTAAGCAGCTGGTTGGCCCAGGTGGAGACGTGATTAACTCGGTTGCGAATGATGCTTGAGATCAGGCAGCGCATGCGTAAAGCTCCTTAAAAAGACGGGAGATTTGTTCTTCAGTAATGAAGTGGTTGTTTCCAATATAGAAAGCGTGGGTGTGAATTTCTTCACTGTTGGGCAAATACAAACTTTTCTTGTAGTCCTTCATGAAGGGCTGACGAAGTAAATTGCCGACCAAAAATGGACGTGTCTCAACACCTACCGAACGAAGGTGTTGGATTAAATGGTTGCGAGTCTCTGGTGAGATGCAATGAAAGGGAAAGGTCATAGCACTATTGCCCCTGGGGTTGGGAAGATGTTTGATCCAAGGGTGGCCTACCATCTGCAAATAGAAATGATAGTAATTGTTCTGGCGAATACGGATAAACTTATCAAGCTTACGTAGTTGGACCTGGCCAATTACGGCACCTAATTCGTTATTGCGAAAGTTATATCCCTCTGTTGGGAATAGGAAAGACGGATCAATGTCAGGGTATGCATTCTCTTCATCTATGCGGTACTGACCAAGCATCTCCCTAGACATACCATGGGAACGCTTGGCACGCATCAAGTTATACAATTCTTCGCTATCGGTGCTAACCATACCACCCTCAATGGTGGTCATATGATGGCCGAAATAAAAAGAAAAGGTAGAGCCCAAGCCTTCATTGCCAACCTTAACGCCATCTACATTGAGTGCGCCATGTGATTCACAGCAATCTTCTAAAAGAATAGCATTGGGCCAATACTCTTTGATTTGTTTTAGATTGTTGGCAAACCCCATGATGTGGGTTACATACACCACATCTGGCTCAATGCCTACTTCTTTAAACCTTTTTAAAGATTCATAACACGGCGAATACGATTCATAGTTAATGTCGTAGAAAAAAATCTCGTGTCCTTGTTGCTTAAATGTCGAGATGTTTGTAGCCCAGTTTACGGCAGGGCAAAAGATTTTTAATTTGGCACGTTTTCCAAAATGCAATTCACGCACGGCGTCCAACAACAAGGTGTTGGCTGTGGTACCACTGCTAACAAATAAAGAGTACTTACGACCCTGCCACTGGGACCACTGCTCTTCAAGCTCCCGGCATTTAGGGCCATTTGTAAAGCGGTCGCTGGTCAAAATAAATTTAGTCAGTGCCAACTTCTCCTGAAACCCAATCGTATTTTTTTGGAGCGGCCAATCAAATTGAGCCATTTCTAATGCTTTACTTCTTGGTTATAGTGTGAGTATAAACAAAAAATGCGATGAAAAAAGCACTGATCACAGGAATTACGGGCCAAGATGGCGCCTACCTCGCCTATAGCCTGGTTAACAAAGGATATGAAGTGCTGGGTTTGATTCGCAATAACGCCAACCCAGGTAGTAAAGACAAACTCAAGTGGATCTTTCATGGCGAGATCCCTTCCACAGTCAAGTTTGAGTACTCAGATATGACTGATGCAACGTCAGTTCACCGGGCAGTGGAATCCTTTGCGCCAAATGAGGTCTACAATTTGGCAGCTCAAAGCCATGTTGGTGTCAGCTTTAAGTCTCCTGGTAGCACCTCGTATACGAACGCAATTGGGGTGCTGAATATTTTGGAGGCCTGTCGCAATGCTAATGCAAAACCAAAATTTTACCAAGCCGCAACCTCTGAGATGTTCGGCAAAGTACAGCAGGTCCCACAAACGGAAGATACTCCTTTCTACCCACGGAGTCCCTATGGTGTTGCTAAATTATTTGGCTACTGGCTGACGATCAACTACCGGGAAAGCTACGACCTCTTCGGATGTAACGGTATTCTTTTCAACCATGAGTCGCCGTTACGTGGAGAAGAATTCGTCACTCGTAAAATTACCAAAGCCGTTGGTCAGATCTGGAGGGGGCACCAAGACTTTGTAGAGCTTGGTAACTTGGATGCTAAACGAGACTGGGGCCATGCCCGTGATTACGTGGAAGCCATGTATTTAATGCTCCAGCAGGATGAGCCAGACGACTATGTAATTGCGACAGGTCAACAGACTAGTGTTCGTACTTTCTGTGAAATGGCTTTTGAAACTGCTGGTTTGCCCATCGAATGGGATGGGGAAGGTGTGAATGAAGTAGGTTACTGTCGCAAATTAGATCGTGTTGTGATCCGTATAAACCCCGATTATTATCGCCCAGCAGAAGTTGACTCCCTCCTGGGAGATTCCACTTATGCCCAGGAAAAACTAGGTTGGAAAATAAAATCTACCTTGGAAAAACTAGTGGAAGAGATGGTTTCTTATGACGTAGCCAGGGCTGTATCCAGGCGTTTTTGATGAAATCTAACAACGTCGGGGTGGGGAACCACCTCTTCGTTGTGGATAATTTCGGCGTGTAAGGTAGGATCTGCAATAACTTCATAACCATTGCTGCGGATTCCAGCACAAAATTCCCAGTGCTCAACACCGTCAATCACGGCCCATTCAACATCATTCTTGCAGTCCAAAGCATCAGCTTTTATCATGGCAATTGAACCAAAAGCACTGTTGCATCTAACAGGTTGATTGTTGTTCCAAGCCTCTCGGTCCTCATTACGCAAGAAAGGATTGGCAGCGAACGTCAGACATTGAGAGTCGTCCAGATCTTTAAGGGACCAGCTGTCAAAATAAGACTTACGCTCGGTATCCTCTACAAAATCACGAACGTTTTGAACAGTATTTGGAGAAATCATTCCCCAAGACTGATTAGAGTCCAACCGATCAATCATCCCAGTGATCAGCTCAGGATTCCAGTAAACATCACTATCTGCAACAAGCAAATAATCAAAGTTGTAGTAAGTGCTTAACGGCGCCAAGGCCATGTTGCGGTAACGAGCCTGGTAACGTACACGATCTAAGGAACTAACACTGCCCCACCTGGGTGCGTCAATTCGTTCAGATTGGAGAACGCCTTTGCGTTTTTTCAACCAGGACAAAAGTTTGGTTGGTGTTTCATCCTTCGAATCATTCTCAAAAAAGGAATAGACAACACGAATGTTGCGGTCCCGCAAATCTTCTTCCATTGCCTCAAACTGGTTCAAAGAACGAGTTAGGTATTGTTCGCTGTCTCGCCAGAGAGATAAGACTGCAAGGATTGGGCTTTTCATAAATCAATCCGAGTATAGGAAATGTCTTGGTCTAATAAATCCTTTTCATAAGCGTCAGCTTCAATTGTTTCGATATCGGCAAACGCTAATCCTTCAAAGCATCCCGTGCGACAGTCTTCGTCAAACTCAAAATAAAATCTCGTTAAGTTTGATGTCATGAGTTAAGCACCAGATCAAGAGAAACGATAGGGCCAGCATGGCGATACGTCCATTGACACGCTCGGCATACCAGATGTGATCGTCAAAGTTTGTGTGTTGTTTCCAAAACTTTAGGTCTGGGAATTCTTCCCAGATGAATTTGAGCAGGGCTGTAGGGATCCAGGAGATGCAGGACCAATACCCTTGAACACCAAGCCAGAACTTGTTCATTGCCGTGACAACACTTCTGTGAAGAACAGGTAGGCATCCATGCTAATCACGACGAGCATAGCACCAAGGATTGAGGCAATTGCGTAGTTAAATCCGTCCACAGCGCTCTGTTGATTTATATGTTAAGTTAGCAGCAATATACAAAACCGTCGATGGTTGCTAAAATAAATTCATCGGATCCTTGGATCAAAGCCAAGGACGAGCAACCAGAAGTTATGCGGTCGATTAACAAGACCGCAGCCAGAATTACGCTTAACGGTAAAAGGCACTACACAACGCCGTTACCTACTGGACCTGCGCCGTCTGTAACTACTATCATTAGCGAGACA
>JBEAQS010000101.1:0-10712 GCA_041163765.1 Bacteroidota bacterium
ATTCCAGGAGCTCGTCCATGGATACTGTGCATCCCATAGGTGTTCATGTAGTAGGGAAAGCGCGAAGAACAACCAATGCCAGAGATAAACACGATATCCTCTCTGCGTACCCCAACCTCGGGTAATGCCTTTTGCATCGCGTTTAAGATCACGTAGTCGTCACATCCAGGACACCAACGCACCTCTTGGTCACTGGCAAAATCTTTCGGGGTGTAGCTCGGTTTTTCCATCAGCTGAGGTGTTGTTTAAAGGCTTCCAAGAGTTCGCCCTGGGCAAACGGCAATCCTTGAATTTTGGTATAGGAATAGATACGGGACTGGTCGTGGTGCATGCTGAGCAACTTGGCAAGTTGACCGTTATTCAATTCGCACACCAATACTTTTTTAAATCGACCCAATACTTCTTGGGTGTTTTTAGGCAAGGGACTTAAATAATTGAAGTGGGTGTAGCCAACTTGATGATACCCCTGTTGATGTAGGGTTTTCATCGCGGATTGCAAGGCGCCTTGGGTGCCTCCCCAACCGACCACCAGTAATTCCCCTTCTTGGGCGTGATGTACGTCCAGTCCAGGTATTTGTGCTTGTACGCGTTGGATTTTCTCCTGTCGAATATGGGTCATCGCTTCGTGGTTGATCGGATCGTAGGACACCGTTCCTTTTTCTTGATCTTTTTCCAATCCACCTACCCGGTGTTCTAGTCCAGGGGTGCCTGGAAGTGCCCAATCTCTGGCCAAAGTTGTTTCATCTCTGTGGTAAGGATGCCAGTTTTCTGGTGCTTGTTTGAGGATGCGCGGAGCGATATCCGGCATTTCTGAAGTGCGCTGTATTTTCCAGGGACCTGACCCGTTGGCGATATATCCATCGGAGAGCAACACCACTGGGGTCATGTGCTCCAAGGCCAGTTTTGCCGCCTGGTAGGCATAGTGAAAGCAGTTGGATGGCGTGCTGGCCGCCAAGACGATGACGGGACTTTCCCCATGTCTTCCGTACAAGGCTTGCAGCAAATCCGATTGTTCAGTTTTAGTGGGAAGTCCTGTAGAAGGTCCTCCGCGTTGCACGTCTACCACCACCAGAGGTAATTCAATCATCATAGCTAGGCCCAGTGATTCCGATTTGAGTGCAAGCCCTGGTCCTGAGGTTGTTGTGATGGCAAGAGACCCGGCAAATGCGGCGCCAATCGCAGACGTGATTCCCGCAATTTCATCTTCTGCCTGGAAGGCAGTCACCCCCATCTGTTGGTGCTTCGAAAGCTCATGTAAAATATCGGACGCGGGCGTAATGGGGTAGGACCCTAAAAATAGCGGCAGACCCGATTTCTCGGCGGCGGCTAAAAATCCCCAGGCCAATGCCTGGTTACCCATCATCATCCGATAGGTGCCTGGTGGCATTTTTGCTGGAGCTACTTGATAGGAAGTGGGAATTAACTCTAAGGTTTCCGCAAAGTTATATCCTGCCTTGAGCACTTTAATATTGGCCGCAACCAGGTGGGGTTGTGCAGCAAATTTTCGCTCGATAAATGCGATAGTGTGGTTAAGCGATCGGTGGTACATCCAATATACCATCCCTAAAGCCCACATATTTTTACTCCTGGTGATCGATTTGTTGTCCAACCCTTCGATCCCCTTGACCGCCTCTTTGGACAGCGTAGTCATGGCTACTTCAATCACTTTGTAGTCAGCCAAACTTCCGTCTTCCAACGGGTTGGTGGTGTATTGTGCTTTGTCAAAATTGCGTTGGGTAAAAGAATCCGTATCTACAATCAATACATGACCTTTTTTTAGTGCGCTTATATTGGTTTTTAAGCCCGCTGGATTCATGGCTACCAATAAATCTAACTCATCCCCAGGGGTGTCAATTTCAAGACTTCCAATATGTACTTGAAACCCGGAAACACCGTACAAGCTACCCTGTGGGGCCCTGATCTCTGCAGGAAAGTTGGGGAATGTAGCAATGTCGTTTCCCAACATAGCGGAAGTGTCAGAAAACTGTGCGCCTGTAAGTTGCATCCCGTCTCCGGAATCACCGACAAATCGAATCACCACGTGATCTAAAGATTCTGTTGGTTTGTTTTTTTCTGTTGCGCTCATGGGTTAGCTTATCAAGATGCAAAATTATGTAATCCGCATCAGGATAACCCTGATATTGATCAGCTTTTTCCCTTGGTCACTGATTTTTGCTCCATGAACCATGAAATGCCCCGACAACACAAGCATGTGCTTTGATCACACAAGCCCATACATTTAGTAGGAATCGAAAAAACCGTTCCTTATCCGATAAAATTAAATAGAAAGTTTACGTGGTTTTTTTCACGTACTGGGTCAGGATCACGATCTGTTGACCGTCGACTTTCCCCTCGATGTAGGTCGCGTTTTCAGGATCTAAAGCGATGCGACGCACGGCAGTTCCCTGTTTGGCGACCATGCTGCTCCCCTTTACTTTAAGGTCTTTAATCAACACCACATTATCTCCTGCCTGCAAAACAACCCCGTTGGCATCCACGTGTACCAAAGCGGATGCTTGAGCATCTAGTTCTGCTTGAGCCCAGGCCAAGTGCTCTTCGTCCAGGTACATCATGTCCAATAAATTTTGCGCCCAGGCTTCAGGAAGAAAGCGATGTAATAATCGCCAAGAGAGAACTTGAACGGGGGCTTGCTCACTCCATATGGAATCGTTTAGGCACCTAAAGTGGTTGGGATCAAGCTGTTCGCTTTGTATCTGATCGATACAGGTGTGGCATAGCGAAAGTTCATTAGGGATTCCTTGTGGTGCTTTTGAGACAGCAAAATTTTGAACGGGCGCTTGAGCAGCGCAAAGGGCACAAATAGTAGACAAAATGAATGAATTTAAGGGGCAAATGTACTGATTTCAACTATTAAGGGTACTGAAGTACTTTTTTAATAATTTTAAGGTACCAACTAAAACTTACAACAATGAAACAAAAAATCTTTAATGCGGTATCCATACTCTTTGGATTATGGATGCTCAACGCCGGTCTCAACAAATTTTTCAATTACATGCCCATGCCAGAAGACATGCCAGAGTCCATGTTAAAACTGATGGAGCACTTGATGGCTTTTGGCTGGATGATGCCTTTGGTAGGCGCTGTTGAGGCGATTGCGGGACTTTTGATTGTGGTGCCAAGAACCAGAACCTTGGGCGCACTAGCTATGTTCCCTGTGATGGTAGGTATTTTATTGATCAACATCGTCAATGTACCCAGTGGTCTTCCTGTGGCAGCTCCGCTGATGGTGATCAATATTTGGATGCTTTGGGAAGGCAGTGAGAAACTTAAAGCGCTCTGGTCCTAATTCAGCGATTCGACAAAATAATGACATCCCGTGCTTGGACCGTTAAGGTTTTGGGTACGGGATTTATTTTTTGATCAAATACCCAATACGCTTCCTGGGGAGCGGTCCAGATCTCTTTGAATTTTTGAAGATCGATGCTCTTGGGGGAATTTGACCCATTGGCCAGGACCATGACCCACTGGTCCTCCAATAATCGGAAGTACACATATACCTGATCTACCGGGGCGTAATGCACGGTTTTTCCACGGTGTGTGGCTTCGTTGTTTTTGCGCCATTGCAGAAGGGTGCGCGTGGTGTGGTAGTACTTATTTTCAGACTCAGTTCTTTGGTCAGGGCGCGCCGCATCTCTGGAGTCCGAAGGCCATCCACCTGGAAAATCCCTGCGCAAATCACCATCGCCTTTTGATTTATCTCCCAGCATACCGATCTCCGATCCGTAATAGATCTGGGGGATTCCGCGGGTGGTCATCAAGAGGGATAAGGCCATTTTATAAGCGGAATGATCCGGGAATAATTGATTGAATCGGGTGGTGTCGTGGTTCTCAATAAACAGAAATAGCTGGTTGACATTGGGATATAAAAAGTCATTGGCCAGGACATCGTAAAACTGTACCAATCCCTTATTCCAGGAGGGTTGGTCGGTAAAAGCTTCGTGGGCAGCTAGGTGAAAAGGAAAATCCATCACGCTGGGTAATTGTCCATTAAACCCTTGTATGGCCCCTACCGGCGAATCTTTCTGCCAATACGAGACGTGTGCCGCTTGGGAATACCAGGTTTCTCCCACGATATTAAAGTTGGGGTATTCGTTCATGATCGCTTCTGTCCAACGGGTCATCCCTTCTTTTTCTCCATAGGGGTAAGTATCCACTCGAAACCCATCCAAGTCAGCGTATTCCACCCACCAAATCGCATTTTGAATTAAGTAGTTCAACACCAGGGGATGCGATTGATTGAGGTCCGGCATTGAGGGAACAAACCAACCTTTTTCGGACAGATAAGTATCCGATGGCGCCGCATTAGGGTCAAACACTGTGGAGAGTCGGTAGTTGGTCTGTCCGTATCCGTTTTCTCCCGGAAACTGATGAATCCAATCCTTAAAGGGAAGGTCCTTGATCATCCAGTGTTCTAAGCCCCAGTGGTTGGTGACGTAGTCCTTGATGAGCTTCATGCCGTTTTGGTGTAGTGTTTTGGCCAGCAGGGCATAATCTTCATTAGTGCCAAAACGCGGATCGATCTGGTAGGCATCGCTACAGGCATATCCGTGGTAGGAACCTCGGCGATCGTTGTCCGCCAAAACGGGGGTATTCCATACCGCAGTAACCCCTAAATCTTTGAGGTAGTCTACCCGGTCGATGATCCCTTTTAAGTCTCCGCCGTGTCGGCCATCGATTTTATCTCTGTCTGCCGGCTCAAACGTCTGATTGGTCTGATCATTGTTTGGATTTCCGTTGGCAAATCGATCCGGCATGATCAAGTACACCACATCGGAACTGTCAAATCCTTGGCGCAACGCACTTGCTGGTTTACGCTCTTGGAGCTGGTAATCCACGGAAAATTTTTTAACGCCTGCTTCCTTAAAGACCAAAGTATACGTTCCTGCTGTCCACCCTTGGGTATCCCAGTCTAAAAACAAATAATTGGGGTTTTCTACTTCCGTTTTTTGCAGGGGTCCTTTTCCTTGGACCTCTGCGGTTAATGATCCGATTCCTGGTCCGTAGAGCAAAAGTTGAAGTTGTGCGTGCTCCATGCCAGCCCACCAGTTGGGGGGATTTATTTCTTTGATTTGGGCCCGGATAGGGGCTCCTAGGGCGATGAGCATCAACGTGTACAGCAGGTGCAAGGACTTCATAGCAAACAATTTATCCAAAAGTAACGGATTCTGCGCCCCTCCAAAACGGCAGATCGCAAAAAGTTATTCAACGATAACCTTATCGTATACTTTTTTGACTGGGTTATCGAAAAAAAATGAGAGAGAATTCTCCCGCGATGTCTTAATTTTAAAAACTCAATCCAACAAAATGCGACAACGCTTTTTCCTTTGGTTGCTCTTGGGCATGACCTTAACTTCTGCTTGGGCCCAGCAACAAAACGCTGCCGTGACAGCAACCCCCAATCCCTTTAGCGAGGACCAATCAATAACGCTTCGCTTTACCGGGGTTAACCTCACCACCTGGGGGGTAAACGACGCCTATCTTTGGGCCTGGAGTTTAAACAGCGCAGGAGTATCTCAAGACGCTCCCAACAACGGCAGTTGGACCAGTTCTTCTGAAGCCCATAAGTTGACCAAAAACACAGATGGATCTTTGTCCATTACCTTTATTCCTAAGGATTTCTATGGGCGCACCAATATCTCTCGCATCGGTTTTTTGGTTAAGGCCAAAGACGGGAGCGGCGACAAAAAAACCCAAGATTTATTTTTAGATGTCGGCACTTTTGATGTGGTTTTAACCTCGCCGACAGCCTCCCTGACCTTATTGGAGAACGGCGCTTCACTTCAGGTGACGGCCACCAGCACCCTCCCGGTGGTATTTACCCTAAAAGCCGATGGGACATTGATCCACACCAGTACGGCCACCACCTCATACAGTTATGCCGCACCCGTATCGCAATTGACTTCTTTTGCGCTGCGCGCTACAGCGGGTGGTGAATTTAAAGAGTACACCTTTGAAGCTAGACCTAAACCTGCAGTGGTTCAGGCCCCGGTGCCTGACGGATGGGTGGACGGAATCAATTTTGATCCAGCCCAGCCTGACCGGGTGAAGTTGGTTTTTTATGCGCCCCAAAAACAAGTAGTACACGTGATCGGACCCTTTAACCAGTGGGCGCCTAGCGAGAGCTATATGATGAAGTACGACGCCAACAGCAGTCGTTTTTGGATAGAGCTGGATGGATTGACTCCAGACAGTCACTTGCTGTATCAATATTTAGTCGATTTCCAGATCAGGGTGGCTGATCCGTATGCCACACAGATACTAGATCCCTGGAACGACAGCTACATCAGCTCAGACACCTATGCGGGTATTCCTGCGTATCCCGCCAACGCCTATCCAGAGGGAGAGACTCCTCAAGCCATCACTTGGGTTACCTTGGATACAACGCCTTATGTGTGGAACGATGCCGGCTATCAAAGACCAGCTAAAGAAGATTTGGTCATCTATGAATTATTGCTCAGAGATTTTGATCCCGCTCATTCGTACGCTGCCCTACAAGCGCGTTTGGATTACCTGCAAAGTTTAGGCGTCAACGCGATCGAGTTGATGCCCATCAATGAATTTGACGGCAATGAGAGCTGGGGCTACAACCCCTCTTTCCACATGGCGGTCGATAAGTATTACGGAAGTCCAGATGCGCTTAAAGCATTGGTAGACGCCTGTCACCAAAGGGGAATCGCAGTGATCGCCGATATTGTCTTTAACCATGCGACAGGGCAGAATCCTTATTTTAGGATGTACAACGACAGCCAAGGCGCCAACTCGGGAACTCCTTCAGCGGACAGCCCGTTTTTTAATGTTTCCGCCAAACACGCTTACAGTGTATTTTATGACTTTAACCACCACCACCCGTCACAAGCAGCGCGTTCCTATGTAAAGCGCGTGGTGCAAGAGTGGATTAGGACGTATAAGCTCGATGGGTTTCGCTGGGATTTGACCAAAGGGTTTACCCAAAACTGCGGGCAAAACGACGAGTATTGCACAGGCGTAAAGCAAGACGACCGCGTGGAGGTACTCAAAGCCTATGCGGATTTTCAGTGGGCAGTTGATGGTGATTCCTATGTTATTTTTGAGCATTTGGGCAATAATGACGAAGAATCCATTTGGGCCAATTACCGTTTGGACGAAGGAAAAGGAATTATGCTCTGGAGCAACTACAACTGGGCTTATTCTCAGTCGATTCAAGGCTATAGCGATGGCGCCAATTTTAACGGGGCCTCTTATCTGAGCCGCGGATGGACTGAGCCCCGCAATGTGGTGTATATGGAGAGCCACGATGAGGAACGCTTGATGTTCCGCGCTTTGGAATACGGCAATGCCTCAATCAAAGGAAACCTGAACCTCTCCTTGGAACGAGCTGCGCTGACTGCTTCGTTCTTTTGGCCCATACCCGGGCCTAAAATGCTGTGGCAATTTGGGGAATTGGGCTATGATTACTCGATTAATTACGAGGGTCGCTTGTCCAACAAGCCGATTCGATGGGACTATGCCGCTGTGCCTGAGCGCGCCGCTTTGCGCCAGCACTATGCGGATTGGATTGGTTTGAGAAAGGCAGAGCCTATTTTTAACACCGATGATTTCACCATCAGCTCTGGGAGTGCTACTGGGGTAAAGGTGATTAAATTATCCCTGCCTGATGCGCCAGAGGGGCACGCCAGTGAAGTGATGATCGTGGGTAATTTTGGGGTAACTACCCAGACGGCCATACCGGTATTTGCCCAGGTTGGGGTGTGGTATGATTGGTTTGATGAAAACCGCAAACAAAATATTTACGAGGCCTCTGTGCCGATGGCTTTGGCCCCAGGTGAGTGGCATGTGTATGCCAATGCACCTACGGCTTATTTCCCCAACAACAATCCCCCTGATCAAGACAATGACGGAGTAGTCGATGGGGTAGATCAGTGCCCAGACACACCTTTTGGATCCATGGTGGATGTGCAGGGCTGCCCTGTATTTTCGCTGCCCAGAAATCGTTTTTCCCTGAAGTCAACCGCCGCTACCTGTCCAGGAAGCAGCAACGGAGCTTTGGAGTTAAAGGCTTTGGCCGCTCCCCAAGACTATACCTACACGGCTGTGCTCAGCAAAGAGGGCGCTGTCGTACAAACGGTGACTCTGTCGCCCACATCCCTGACCCAAACGGTTACTGATCTGCCTGTGGGCACGTATCAGGTATGCTTTTCTGTGGTAGGAATTTCAGGGTACAGTCAGTGCTACACGGCATCGGTATCCGAGCCAACGCCTTTGGCGGCGGCGGCTAAGGTGGATGTGTCTGCCCGCACCATCACGTTGAATTTAGCTGGGGCAGCCCGCTACAGGGTATCGATCAATGGCGTGTCTCAGGAATACAGCTCAGCTCAAGTAGGGGATGGTCTAGTCCTTGATTTGGCCCCGGGCAACAACCTTCTTCGCGTAGAAACAGAGGCTGCTTGTCAAGGAGTATATACCGATCAGATTTTTGTCAGCGCTCAAGTGCTTTCCTACCCCAATCCTACTTCTGGGCCGCTTCAAGTTTATGTCGCCGGTTCAGATACCGAGGTGGCCGTACAGTGGATGACTTTGGGTGGCGTGGTATTGGATCAAGACCAGCGATCGGTATCAGACCGAAGGGTGATGGACTGGGATATCAGCGCTTATCCTTCAGGAGTATATGTGCTGACGATCACGGGGACACAAGTGAGGCAAAGTCTTAAAATAGTCAAGCAATAGTATGTACGCACTGGTGGATTGCAATAACTTCTACGCTTCCTGTGAGCGGGTTTTCAAACCTGAACTTATCGGGAAGCCCGTGGTGGTCCTTTCCAATAACGATGGCTGTGTCATCGCGCGCAGCAGTGAGGCCAAGCCTTTTGTGCCTATGGGCGCTGTGGCGTTTAAGTACCGGGAGGTATTTGCCCAGCACGACATCCGTGTTTTTTCCTCGAATTACGCCTTGTATGGAGACATGAGTCATCGGGTGATGGAGGTGTTGCGTCAGTTTTCTCCAGAGGTAGAGGTGTATTCAATCGATGAGGCGTTTTTAAAGTTTACCGGTTTTGAGCAGTGGGATCTTCAGGCCCATGGACTGGCGATGAAGCAGCGCGTACAGCAGTGGACCCATATTCCGATCAGTGTGGGGATAGCGCCTACTAAGGCACTAGCCAAGGTGGCCAATAAGATCGCCAAAAAATTCCCCGAGCGCACCCAAGGGGTTTATGCGATTGATACGGAAGAAAAGCGCATAAAAGCACTTCGCTGGACTGCGGTGGAAGATGTTTGGGGAATCGGTCGCAAAACCACTAAAAAATTACAGGCCATCGGGGTGCGTACAGCGGCTGATTTTGTCGCTTTGCCAGATGCCTATGTGCGCAAAACCTTTTCTGTGGTGGGCCTCAGGCTCAAGCATGAGCTCGCCGGTCATTCGGTTCTGGATTTGGAAGAGGTACAGACCAAAAAAGCGATCGCGACTACCCGCAGTTTTAAAAATGAACTCAGCGATTTGGAAGACCTCAAAGAACGGGTAGCGACTTATGCGGTGCTCTGTGCGGAGAAGCTTCGCCGACAGGCTACGGCTGCTTGCCTGGTACACGTGTTTGTCCACACCAATTTTTTTAAAACCGATCAGCCGCAATACGCGAAGAGCACTGTGGTGCGTTTGCCTTTTGCCAGTCAGTCGAGTATTACCTTAACCCAGTATGCGCTCAAAGCGCTCGAGCAGATTTATAAACCCGGTTACGGGTATAAAAAAGCGGGTGTAGTCGTGATGGGGATCACGCCTGTCTCCTCGGTACAGCTCGATCTTTTTGTGGGGGAAAACCCCAAACACCAACCATTGATGCAGGCCATAGACCGAATTAATGCCCGATGGGGTACCCAGCGCACCCGTCTAGGACGGCAGGATGTAGGTCGCGTGTGGAAGATGCGCCAAGAAAAACGCTCTCCGAGTTATACCACCGCCTGGACTGATTTGTTGACGGTTAAATAAGTTTTTATGAAGATTCAATCAGCCCCCAAATGGAGCAGTGAGCTCCAGCCCTTATCCCTAAAAAAAGAGGGGGATAAAACCTATGTGACTTATTACGCTGCTGGAGTACAAGCCGGGTTTCCCAGTCCAGCAGATGATTTTAAGGAACAGCAACTCAGTTTAGATGAACGCTATTTAAGCCATCCGGAAGCGACCTTTATGGTTCGGGTAGCCGGGAGTTCTATGGAGCCCACACTCCAGGTGGGCGACATTTTAATTGTGAAGTCAGATGTGGTGTTGGAGGACAATAAAATAGGCATTGTATCGGTAAACCACACGGATTTTACCGTAAAGCGTTTGGACAAAAAAAACCAATGCTTGGTGGCCGATAATCCAGCTTTTGAGTCGATACACATCCAAGAAACCGACACCGTGGTCTGTCTGGGTGTGGTGATGCATTTGATTCGAGATATCAAATAAAAAACCCCAGCGCAGCTGGGGTTTTTTGATTAGTTGAGGTGTTTGAGAATTTTGTCGCTCATCGGGTTGGTGATGGAATAATAGAAATCCACAAATCGGCCTTGTTCGTCGACTAGGTATTTCTGAAAATTCCATTTTACCTCTGAGTCAGCCACACCATTCATGGATTTTTTGGTCAGCCATTGGTATAGAGGGTGCTGATTGGATCCCTTAACATCGATCTTATCGGTCATGACAAAATTCACCCCGAAGGTTGCTGAGCAGAACTCTTGAA
>JBEAQS010000102.1:0-2508 GCA_041163765.1 Bacteroidota bacterium
GAAAGCCAAAGGTGTCGTATAACTCAAAAGCTTTATCTCCTGGAAGCACCTTGGTGTTCAAACCCGCCACCAATACATCCAGCAATTGCAGCCCTTGGTCCAAGGTCTTTAAAAAGGACTGTTCTTCCTCACGCACCACATTGGTGATCAGTTGTTGCTGTTCTTTTAGTTCTGGGAACGAAGAACCCATCTGGTCGACCAAAATCTTGACCAGCCTGAAAATAGTTGGTTCTTTAGCGCCAAGGAAGGTAAATCCATAGCGTATGGCCCGACGCAAAATTCGTCGAATCACATAGCCAGCACCTGCATTGGACGGTAATTGCCCATCTGCAATGGAGAAAGAAACCGCGCGAATATGATCCGCAATCACCCTAATGGCAATGTCAATTTCTTCTTTTTGCCCGTATTTTACCTCGGTAATGTTTTCTATTTCGCGAATTAACGGTTTAAAAACATCCGTGTCGTAATTCGATTGCACTCCTTGCAACACCATGCACAAGCGCTCAAAACCCATACCGGTATCCACATGCTGTGCAGGCAAGCGTTCGAGCTGTCCATCTGCCTTTCGGTTGAACTGCATAAAGACCAAATTCCAAATCTCAATCACTTGTGGATGGTCGTTGTTTACTAGGGAAGCCCCTGGTATTTTGGCTTTTTCGTCAGCAGAGCGAATATCTACGTGAATTTCTGAACAAGGGCCGCAAGGTCCTTGGTCCCCCATCTCCCAAAAGTTGTCCTTCTTGTTGCCGTAAAGTATTTGGGATTCGGGAACCAGGTTGCGCCATAGAGCCAAAGCCTCTTCATCTTTTTCTAATTGATCGGCATCTTTAGATCCCTCAAATACAGTCACATACATCCATGATGGATCAATCCCATATACCTCCGTGAGTAGTTCCCAGGCCCATTCAATAGCTTCTTTTTTAAAATAACCATTCCCACCGGGTTGGCTTTGGCCAAAACTCCAATTCCCCAACATCTCAAACATGGTGTGGTGGTAAGTGTCTTTTCCTACTTCCTCCAAATCGTTGTGTTTGCCACTAACCCGAAGACATTTTTGGGTATCAGCCACCCGCTGATCAGCCGCTTTGGCATTCCCCAAGAAATAAGCCTTAAATTGGTTCATACCTGCGTTGGTAAACATCAACGTGGGATCATCTTTGATCACCATGGGGGCAGAAGGAACAATTCGGTGTTGTTTTTCTTTGAAAAACTGAAGGAATTTATGGCGAATGTCTTGAGATTTCATCAAAGTTAAAGGATGGTTAAGGTGCGGTGCTCAGTGTCTAAAAAGGAATTATCTTTGTAAGAATGGCATTTACGCACAAAAATAGCACAAATTTAGTGAGATGGCCCAAGTAAAATACTACTACGACCCACGGACCCTTTCGTACAAGAAAATTCAGGTACGTGCGCTGGTGCGCTATCGGCGGGTGCTTACCTTTCTTTTGGCCTCAGCTGTTTTTGGATTGCTTGGATTAGTCGTCTTGCTGAATACAACCATTGTAAATACCCCAAAAGAACTCTCCTTACAGCGCGAGGTAGAGAATTTCAAGGTTCAGTACAGCCTGCTCCAAAAAAAAATGGAACAAGCTCAAAAGGTGTTAGCCAACATTGAAGAGCGCGACAATACGATCTACCGGGTTTATTTTGAAACCGCTCCTATCTCCGAATCCCAGCGAAAAGCAGGGTTTGGCGGTATCAACCGCTACCAGATTTACGAGGGATACGAACACTCAGACCTGATTGCTGAAACCGCTAAAAAAATGGATATCCTCCAAAAACAATTAGTCGTTCAGTCAAAATCTCTAGATGAAATCACGGCACTTGCCTCAGAGAAAGAAACACTATTGGCCTCCATCCCAGCGATTCAACCCCTATCCAATGAAAAAATGACTCGGATTGCTTCGGGGTACGGGTATCGCTCTGATCCATTTTCAAAAACACGAAAAATGCACTGGGGCATGGACTTCACCGCCCCAAAAGGGACCCCGATCTACGCGCCTGGAGACGGTAAGGTTGTGCGGGCAGACAACCGATCCTCTGGATATGGAAACCACATTCGTATCGCTCATGGTTTTGGTTATGAAACCCTTTACGGGCATTTGAGCAAATACAATGTTCGTGTAGGGCAAAGAGTGAAACGCGGAGACCTGATCGGATATGTCGGAAGCACTGGTCGTTCGGAAGCGCCACACTTGCATTACGAGGTATGGAAAGACCGGAAAAAAATCAATCCCATCAATTTTTACTACGGCAGCCTAACTCCAGAGGAGTTCCAAAGTATGTTGCGCTACGCCAGTCAAGAAAACCAATCCCTCGATTAATGCACACACTGCCTAACAAACGTTACTACTCCATCGGCGAAGTTGCCGAGGCCTTTTCGGTGAACACCTCGCTGATTCGGTTTTGGGAAACCCAATTCCCCCAACTCAACCCGAAGAAAAATGCGCGCGGTGCGCGAAAATTTACCCCGGAGGACATAGCCTTACTCACCCAGATTCATCATTT
>JBEAQS010000103.1:0-2996 GCA_041163765.1 Bacteroidota bacterium
GGAAGCTTTAGGATTGACGGTCGATACAAAAGATCTCTTACCCGAATTTCCAATCAGCGTGGAGGAGAGAGTTTTTGCGATGGGTTTGCTGGAACAATTAGGAGTGCAGCCAGATGACAGAGTCGTTTCCATCTCCCCAGTATCTCGCCAACCTTACAAGCGATGGCCATTGGAAAACTTCGCTCAACTCGCAGATTGGCTGATTGAACAGTACGGAGTAAAAATCCTGTTCGTCTATGGCCCTGGCGAGCAGGAGTTTGTCGATACGGTTCGAAGACAGATGCGCTACGAAGCCCTTCCAAATTATGATCCACCCAACCTAGCTCAGACTCGGGCTCTTTTTGAGCAAGTGATCCTGCACATTGGCAACGATAACGGGCCAAGGCATTTTGCGGTGGCTGCGGACATTCCAACGGTAGCAATTTTTGGAAGGCCATTGGCTATGAATTGGACTCCACCTAACCAAAACAAACATTTAAGTTTTGAATTCGATCCAGGTTGCAAGACTCAGTGTGATTACCCAAATTGTCAGTTGGAGTGTTTGAACACTCCCCTAATGATCGTACAAGAAGCGATTGCAAAACAGTTGATGGCACATGACAATCCAGTGTTACCAGTATGAAAATCCTGCACTGGTTACATACTCGAAATTGGGGTGGGTTGGAAAAATTTGTGGTTCTCTTTGCCTGTGAGTTGCAAAAGCAAAGTTGCAAAAACACGATCTTTTTCAGCCAGCGGAATGGGATTGCAGACAGTAGAGAGCTACTCCAAAATTCCACTTTAGAACTGAGGTCTGGGAACCATTTGGATCTTTGGCAAACTCTGAGAGAACAATCCCCTGATGCAATAATTCATTATACAGGCAGTACGATGCATGCCGCCTGGCTGGCGGGGTTGCTTAAATTGCCTAAAAACCATATTAGAATTTTCATGCATGGTTTTGGTGATAAGCATGACATCTATCATCATTACCTTTATCAAAAATTTAATTGTGTTTTCCCAACTAGATTGACCCATAGTCAGTCCAAAGAACGGTTACCCATTCCTGAGAAGCGCCGCCATTTCCAGTATTTTGGAGTCCCTTTAGCTCGAAAAGTCCCAAAAAAATCATGGGATTCACCCCTCACACTGGTCTCGCTGTCAAGAATCGAACCAGCAAAAAGGATCTGTGAACTTGTCGAGGCAGTCATAAACGCTTTTCAAATGAACCCAAGCCTGCAAGAGCGGTTCGTCATCAAGATTTTTGGGAAACCTCATGATCATGATATGAAGGGGCAGGAGTATCTGCGGCAACTTCAGCAAATGGTTCCCCACCAACTCACTACAAAAATACTTTTCCCTGGGTTTACCAATGAGCCTAATTTGATACTCGAACAAGCGCACTTCCTGTTTTTCACATCTCAGAATGAATTTTACGGATTTTCTTTGCTTGAAGCACTGGCCACAGGAACACCAACAATTACCGTCAGGCAAGGAAGCTTCACAGAATTGAATCAGGAAAATTACGGTCGATTTATTGATCTTGAAAACCCTGAGTCTGTGCAAAAAGTTCTTGAGGAGATCAACAATATGACAGCACTTGAATATAAAGCACTTCAGGATAACGCAAGAAATCGGGCAGAAGCAGAATTTGATATATCGAAGACAACAGATCAATTTAGGCAGTGGCTAACCACTCACTAGCCCAGAGATGCGTATTCTTCCCGAAAGGCTCCATGGGGATAGGGCAGAATTTGGAAGGAATCCAGTGAAAGGGAGATGGTTGGATTTTCAAGAAAATGAATGGGAACTTTACCGTGCCAAGCCGCCCATCCACTAAAAGTACTAGGTGGACCTAATATCAGGTCACACTTCGACAAAGCAATTAGATCACCGATTACAGTTCCTGGCCCTGAAAAACATTGTAGGTCTTGCTTTAGGCTTCCTTCCCACGACACATCAGAGCAAATCAAGAAAGCGCAACTTCTGGGATGGTAAAGTTCCCTTATTTCCAACATTTTCATCAAATATTGGTTTAGAGAATAAAAGAAACGACCTTCCACGAATTCTTGATAATCAGTCTGTCTCAGGTGAACTCCAACAAGAACATCTGCTCGTGATTTTATTTGTGTAACAAGCTGTGTCGCTTTCTCCTGATAACCATTCAATGGTGCTAAAAAGCTGCGGATCTTATCGCCATGCCGTACAAACCATTCTCCTGGTGAATAGAAATGAAGTCCCTGTGTGAACAAGATATTCCAGGATTCTTGAATAAACTCATTCCAAAGTGAATCAGTTTGAATAAATTTAGAACTTTGTGCTTTTGCCACTCTTAACCCTGCATTCTTTGAGATGGCTAAGGGCTTGGCTAATTTATAAGCTGCGCGGTTTGACCAATAAATCCAATCTCGGGAAGCTTCAGAGGGAGAAACAGCTTCGGGATCTTTGGGAAACTTTCCCCATCTCTGATCAGCAGTCCCTTGAAAAAACAACGAATATTCAGCGAAAGCTGGATTCAGTAATCTCACTTCTTTCTCTAGCGCAAAAGCAAGCCAGTGTGCATAAAGTTGAAGACGGTTACCAAGTCGACCTGTTTTTTTGCTAATGATGATAGTTTTTTGCAAAAGTTCAGTGCTAGTTGAGTGTTCAGAATGAGAGCATTTCAATGATCTTGATGGTCTGTTGAGATACTGATTTTGGAGGTACTACCAAACCAATTGTTTTGAATTCTTTTCGCAACTTGTTGGAGAGAATACAGTAATTGAGTAGAAACACCTTGCTGAACCAGAGTGGTTTGAGCCTTAAGTGCTGCAGATACTGAAGGATCTGTTGGACACTGGGCCCAACTTTCCAATGAACAGGAAAGTTGATCCCTGGCCAGCGCCTGCACTTGCAGCCAAAACCCCAGATCCTCTTGCTGCTCAACTTGGTTGAAAACTACACGAACTTGACGTGCGTCCCAATCTTCCTGAAGTGTTTTTGCAATGTTAGGATGATGGGCTGAAATTAGCTGGAGG
>JBEAQS010000104.1:0-3462 GCA_041163765.1 Bacteroidota bacterium
CTGGATTAAAAACGTTCTTGATCTACATGCATTTTGATGGTCAAGCGGTAGATCCAGCTAAATGGAGTCAGGCCGATCCATACCAAGTGGTCTTAAAGTCACCCGACCAAACAGGGTGGAATGAACGCCCTTTTTCCGATTTAAACGACAGTATTCCAGTCAATTGGCGTTTGTTTGGTCGTTCAACCTCCGATGATAAAGGCCCCATAGTAGCGCTTTTAAATGCGATTGATTTGACGATAAAACGAGGTGTTCCCTTGGCCTATAACATCAAAGTTATCCTGGACTCTGAAGAAGAGAAAAGTTCAGCACCTCTGGCACAGGCCGTTGTCCAATACAAAGAATTACTTGCTGCTGATATTTTGGTGATCAACGATGGTCCAGTACACCCTTCTGGGGCACCTACCTTGATTTATGGCTGCCGGGGGATCACTACGATGGAGTTGACCACCTACGGTCCAGTAGTACCGCAACATTCTGGGCACTACGGCAACTTTGCCCCAAATCCAGCACTTTCCCTAGCACAGTTGTTGGCTTCTATGAAGGACCAACAGGGTAGGGTATTGATACCGGGTTATTACCAAGGAATCGAGATCAGTGATCAGGTAAATCAAGTCTTGTCTGCAGTTCCTGACCGTTCGGAGGCTATTGCCCAAAGTTTGGGATTTGCCCAGCCAGATGCTGTGGGTGATTTTTATCAGCAATCACTCCAATACCCCTCGCTAAATATACGCGGTATGTCTTCTGCTTGGGTAGGTGAGCAAGCCCGAACAGTGGTTCCTGCAACAGCAACGGCTGCTTTGGATTTGAGGCTCGTGGTAGAAAGCGACGGGAATCGGCTAAAGCAGTTGGTCAAGGAGCACATTAAAAAGCAGGGATACACGCTGCTGGATCACATCCCCAGCACGCAAGAACGAGAGCGATTTGCCAAAATTGTCTCCATCACCGAAGGGGGCGTCACTGATGCGTTCCGCACTGACTTGAGCTTGCCATTTGGTCAAACACTTAAAGCGCAAATGGAATCTTGGTATGGTGAGCCAGTCGTTCAAATCAGGACCATGGGGGGTACTGTCCCTATTGCACCCTTTGTGAATGCCTTGAACATACCCGCATATATAGTACCCTTAGTCAATGCGGACAACAACCAGCACAGCCCTAATGAAAATATCACCTTAGGTCAGGTGGCTTACGGGATTAAGTTTTTTGAACGCCTCTTAACTACCCCTAATCTGGTGCCTTAACCGCGTATCCCTTTGATGAATTCGGGAATCACAGCTGTTCCTTTTTCTGTCAAGGCGTGGATAAACGCAGAACCGATGATCGCACCATCGGTGTGCGTCGTGGCTTGACGGAACGTCTCCCGGTCTTTGATGCCAAAACCAACTACGATGGGGTTTTTGAGCTTCATCTCAGAGATGCGTTTAAAATAGTCCACTTGAGCCTGACCAAAACCTGATCCACTTCCCGTTACGCTGGCCGTGCTGACTAAATAGATAAATCCTTTGCTGGCTTGGTCCAAAGCACGGATTCGCTCATCCGAGGTTTGTGGAGTGATCAAGAAGATCAATTGAAGGCCATGGTGTTCAAAAATATCCTTAAATTCTCGTTCGTATACAGTTAAGGGAAGATCAGGTAAAATCACGGCATCAATACCTATTTCTGCGCATGTGCGACAGAATGCATCTACACCAAATTGTAAAACAGGATTGAAATAACCCATAATCACCAGGGGTATATCGATTTTTGACCGCACATCCTTCAGTTGATTGAAGAGTACTTCAGTGGTCATGCCTAGGGACAAAGCCTTAGTTGAACTTTGTTGGATGACTGGACCGTCTGCTAATGGATCAGAAAAGGGCAAACCGATCTCCACCATATCCACCCCTTGTTCTTGTAGCGACTCCAAAATAGGGAGGGTGTCTGAATGATTAGGATAACCTGCAGTGAAGTATATGGAAAGAATTTTTTTCTTTTTTTGAAACAGCTGTTCAATTCGTGTACTCATGTCCTACAATTTAAAGTAATCGATGTATGTGTTTAAGTCTTTGTCTCCTCGGCCTGATAGATTAACGACGACTACATCACTGGATTTAAAATTTAATTGATCTAGAACCGCTAAAGCGTGGGAAGTTTCAATAGCTGGAATGATTCCTTCGAGTTGACTTAACATTAAACCAGCTTCCATAGCTTGCTGGTCAGTAGCGGAAATAAACTCCCCTCTTTTCGAACGAAATAAATGAGCGTGCATCGGTCCAATACCCGGATAATCAAGACCTGCTGAAATAGAGTAGGGTTCGGTGATTTGCCCATCTGGAGATTGCATTAATAAGGTTTTTGAACCGTGAATGATACCTTCTCTTCCCAAAACTGAGGTGGCAGCACTTTCATTGGTGTCAATTCCTTTACCGGCAGCTTCCACGGCGATAATCCGAACTTCTTCGCGGTCTAGGTAGTGATAATAAGCACCTGCAGCGTTGCTTCCTCCACCGACACAAGCCACAACCGCATCTGGATAGTCCCGGCCCTCTACCTCTAACAATTGCTCCATGGTTTCTTGAGCAATCACGGACTGAAACCTGGCTACCATATCGGGATAGGGATGAGGTCCAACCACTGATCCAATGATATAATGAGTATTCACGGGGTTATTGATCCAATCTCTGATCGCTTCGTTTGTAGCGTCCTTTAAGGTTTTAGATCCTGAAGTAGCCGGACGTACTTGCGCCCCTAGCATTTTCATGCGCGCCACATTAGGCGCTTGACGCTTGATGTCCACCTCGCCCATATAAACGATACACTCCATACCCATCAATGCACACACAGTTGCCGTAGCCACACCGTGTTGACCTGCTCCTGTTTCGGCAATAATTCTTGATTTGCCCAATTTCTTGGCCATAAGAATTTGTCCAATTGTATTATTGATTTTATGGGCGCCCGTATGACATAAGTCTTCGCGTTTTAAATAGATTTTACAGCCTACTTGGGCGGATAACCGCTTGGCCAAATATAAAGGAGTAGGACGACCCACATAGTCTTTTAACAGTTGGTTAAATTCCTTTTGAAATTCTGGCTCAGCCATGATGGTCAGGTATTGACTGCGCAATTCTTCCGTGTTTGGGTAGAGCATTTCAGGGATGTACGCCCCACCAAATGTTCCGTAATATCCCCACTCGTCCACTTGATAACTTTTTTTCATCTGCTCTGATTTATAGTTGTTTGCACTGTTGGCTCATTTGCTTGATTCGTTCTGGATTCTTTATTCCTGGACTGACTTCAAAACCAGAATTCACATCGATCCCTACACACCACTTAGAAGCCGGAGTATGGATCCATTCCAAAAGATTTTTTGTCAATCCTAGATGTATTCCACCACTCAATAAAAAGGGAGTTGATCCTGGGTATTGTGTCAAAATGGTCCAATCAAATGCTGTTCCATTTCCGCCACGTAGCGGTCCTTTAGTA
>JBEAQS010000105.1:0-6310 GCA_041163765.1 Bacteroidota bacterium
AATACAAACCAATGAGCATCTTCAAACCAACATACCTCATATTTATGCCCTAGGTGATGTAGTCAAGGGAGCTATGCTAGCACACAAAGCTGAGGAAGAGGGTGTATTGGTTGCAGAAATAATTGCCGGTCAAAAACCTCATATCAATTATAATTTGATTCCTGGAGTGGTCTACACATGGCCAGAAGTAGCTGGAGTTGGTCAAACAGAAGAACAACTTCAACTGGCAGAAATACCCTACAAGTCTGGATCTTTCCCCATGCGCGCGTTAGGTAGATCCAGAGCGAGTATGGATACAGATGGTTTTGTGAAAATTTTAGCCCACGCCAAGACGGATGAGGTTTTGGGGGTTCATATGATCGGTGCGCGTTGTGCTGATTTAATTGCTGAAGCGGTAACTGCCATGGAATTCAGGGCATCTGCCGAGGATATCGCTCGGATGAGCCATGCACACCCTACGTACGCTGAAGCGATTAAAGAAGCAGCACTCGCTGCTACAGAAAATCGATCTATCCACAGTTAGACTCATGAAAACTCCTCCTAAATGCTAGAAACTCGTTGGGCCAAACATTTGGAGGAATCTTTTGATGAACTGCTGGATAACCATTTTATTGTGGCCTGTAGTTCTGGAATAGATAGCGTCGTTTTGGCGCATCTTTGCGCTCGATTAAAACTCGATTTCTCGCTGGCACATGTAAATTTTCAACTTCGAGGACCAGAAAGTGATCTCGATGCTGAATTTGTTCGTGAGCTCGGCAAAAAAATTGGGGTAGATGTTCAAGTATATGTTTGTGATGCAAATAGGTACGCATCGGAACATAAAGTATCTATCCAAGTGGCTGCTCGGGAAATCAGGTACCGATGGTTTCAAGAGTTAGCGGATAAATCTGGTGCATTGGCGGTGTTAACGGCCCATCATTTGGATGATTCCATAGAAAATCTTGCTCTTCAAGCGGCTCGAGGAACGGGCATTAAAGGACTCTTGGGGGTTCCCCCTAGACGAGGTATTTTTTGGCGTCCCTTGTTGGCTTTTGAGAAATCTGAACTGCAACTTTGGGCGGAAACCAACCAATTGATTTGGCGAGAGGATCAAAGCAACGCTAAATCGGAGTATACGCGAAATAAGGTGAGGAATGATTTACTTCCTGTATGGTACACGCTATTTCCGGAAACAAAAAAAAATCTAGCCAAAACTCAGCAAAACCTTCGTGAGGACTCTGTTTTGTTAGATGCCTATCTAGCACTAGCCAAAACTCACTGCATGGATGAAAACAAGCTTGATATCGAAGCCGTGTATCGCTTTGTAGGTGTCGACTCATCGACTGCTAAGCACCCTCTAGCTAGTGCACTTATAAACGCGTTACTCAGGCCCTATGGATTTGATCCCACAGCCGTCTCATCTGACTGGATTTTCTCAGGGAAATCAGGGAGTACGGCACACACAAACAGCCATGTAATTCATAAAAATAGAAAATCCCTACTGATACAAAGTATAGTTCAACCAGCAGAGAAAAGTGAATTTTATTATTTGGCGGGTACTAAAGGGAGTTTTTCGGAACCTATAGCTCTGGAATGGTCTATGGTGGATACCATCGATTCAGCGGTAAGTCATCGCATATATATCGATTTGGATCTAGTGGAATTCCCCTTGATATTGCGTAAGCGAAAACCTGGGGATATCCTATATCCTACAGGCATGGAAGGAAGTAAAAAGCTTCATAAATTTTTTAAAGATCAAAAGTTTTCGACCCTTATGAAAGATGAGCAATGGTTGCTTTGCCAAGCTGATGGATCAATTATCTGGGTCGTGGGAGTACGTCAAGACAGAAGGTGGATTATTCAACAATCAACAAAACAAATAGTATGCATTCAGTTAAACAGTTAGTTTTTATTATTTTTTCCTTTATCTCAGCAACGTTCTATGGACAAAAAGTCGATGAACTTGTACAGTGGAGTCAAGCCATAAATCGTGTAAATGACTCCGTATACGAATTGGTGTTTACCGCTAAAATCGCTCCTGACTGGCATATTTATTCCGCGTATACAGACCCCAATGGTTCCCTCCCCGCTGAATTCACCTACTCAGGATTGAGCACTGAATTCATCTTATTGGGCGATCTGGAAGAGGGGACTACCGTGCAGAAGTACAGTGATGTTTTTGAGGTTACCGAGACCTATTTTGTCCATGAATTGATTTGGAAACAGAAAATTCAAAAAATGAATGCAGACTTAAATGTCGTTAAAGTGGATCTGTTTTATCAATTGTGTCAAGAGGTCTGTATTCCTGTAGATAAGCAATTCATATTCTATCTAGAGGGTAATTCAGCCGCAGAGACACAGCGATCCATCAGTGATCGCGATAAAAAATTAACCGAATCACTGATTCTTCCTATAAAAAATAAAGATTTGATCAATTCTGCGGATACATCATCTGCGGAGTCAGAACAAGGTCTCTGGACGATTTTTACATTGGGATTTCTAGGCGGCTTAATTGCGCTTTTAACACCTTGTGTATTCCCGATGATTCCTCTGACAGTCTCTTTTTTCACCAAGCAATCAAGCCATAGATCAAAGGGAATTGTCCATGCGCTTTGGTATGGATTCTTTATCGTGATGATCTATGGTTTACTCAGTGTGCCCTTTCATGTTTTTGCTTCTGTGGATGCTCAAATCCTCAATCAGATGGCGACAAATGTTTGGCTGAACACACTGTTCTTTGTGATTTTTGTCTTTTTTGCCCTTTCATTTTTTGGTTATTACGAACTGACTTTACCCAGTAGTTGGGCCCATAAAATGGATGATGCCTCCAACAAAAAAGGAGGAATCCTGGGGATTTTCTTTATGGCATTAACTTTGGCCATCGTATCCTTTTCGTGTACCGGTCCCATATTGGGAGGTTTGCTAGGGTCAACTGCTTTAGCCGAAGGTTCCGTAGCCTGGAATTTAACCGTAGGTATGCTTGGATTTGGAGTCGCTTTAGCTCTGCCATTTGGCTTATTCGCCTTATTTCCTGGGATGTTACAGTCTTTGCCCAAATCGGGTAGTTGGATGACGGATGTTAAGGTAGTACTCGGATTTCTTGAATTAGGGTTAGCGCTTAAGTTTTTGTCTAATGCTGATTTAGTGGGTCATTGGGGACTACTAAAAAGGGAGGTATTCTTGGGTATATGGGCCGTGCTGGCCTTGTTACTTGGTGCCTATCTAGTGGGGATGTATCGATTTAAGTCCTATGGGCCAAAAGACCCTAGAAAACCTGTGAAAGTTGTATTAGGGCTTTTGTCTTTCCTCTTTGGTATTTACTTAGTTGCTGGAATAAATAAATCTGTTTCGTTGAATGCGCTGAGCGGTTTTCCACCACCTGACTTCTACACCTTGGCCCAAACCGACAGCGATTGCCCTTTAGGATTGGATTGCTACAAAGATTTTGAACAAGGTTATCAAGCAGCTCTCGAACAAAAAAAGCCAATGTTAATTGATTTTACCGGTTGGGCTTGTGTCAATTGCCGTAAAATGGAAGAGGGAGTCTGGACAGATCCTGAAGTATTCCAATACCTCAAAGAATCCGTTGTCTTGATTTCTTTGTATGTGGATGACCGAAAGGATTTAGCTCCAGAAGATCGATTTGTTTTTCAATTTCCCAACGGAAGGACTAAAGAAATCAACAAAGTAGGACAAAAGTGGGGTACTTTTCAGAACATTAATTTCAATGCAGTATCTCAACCGTTTTATGTACTGATGGATACGGAATACAACCTACTTCAAGCTCCGATACAATTGGCGGACAAAAAAACGTATCTTGATTGGTTGAAAAAAGGAACAGAATTAAAAAATCCATAAAATGAAGCGCAAAGCGATTAACATACTGGGGTATATTTTTTTGACATTAGGCGTACTGTCCATTGGGGTATATGTATGGACTAGAAGTTTAAAACCCACCTATGAAGGAACGTTAACACTCGAGGGAGTGAGCGCGCCCGTTTCTGTCTATTTTGATAAGTACGGTGTCCCCCACATCGAGGCAGAAAACGAATTGGATGCCGCCGTAGCCCTAGGATATGTTCATGCACAAGACCGACTATGGCAAATGGAGCTGCTTAGACGAATTGGTCGTGGAGAATTGTCTGCCCTTTTTGGAGAACGAGCTATAGCTACGGATCAGCTTTTTCTAACGCTGGGTATTCAAGAAAATTCACAAAAACAGGTCGACCAGCTCAAATCAACTGATCCTGAGTTTCAGTTAATAAACGCTTATTTATCTGGGATTAATCAATTTCAGGAAAACGGTCCAACGCCCATTGAGTTTTATTTGACTGGGGTGAACAAGAGACCCTTTACGATTTTAGATGTATACAATTCATTGGGTTATATGGCTTTTAGCTTTGCCATAGGTCAACGAACAGATCCGCTGATTACCCACATTAATAATACGCTAGGTCAAGATTATTTAGAGGATTTAGCCCTGGAATACGACGATCAGTATTTGCAAATCCCTCATAGTGGTCAGCCAGATCAAACGGACGCATTGGCCATGGTTCATTGGATTGATCATGCGATGAATCAATTGCCCGTACCCAGCTTTATCGGTAGTAATTCATGGGTTTTAGGCCCTGAGAAAACAGTGGGAGGTAAAGTTATTTTGGCCAATGATCCCCATATCGGGTTTTCCTCCCCTTCAGTTTGGTATGAGGCCCATATTAAAACGCCTAGTTATGAAAAATATGGGTACCATATTGCTGGAGTTCCTATTCCGCTTTTAGCGCATAACAAAAGGTACGCTAATGGGTTGACCATGTTTGAAAATGACGACTTAGATCTTTATCAAGAAAAAGTGAATCCCCAAAATCCAGATCAATACTTAACCGATCAGGGTTGGGCTGACTTTGGCAAACGCCGTTATGAAATTCAGGTAAAGGGAGAAAAAAATCCCAGAATATTGGAAGTTAAGGATACCCATCACGGACCCGTGATTTCTGATTTGTTAACCAATGGATTTGAGCGTGAGGTAATCGCTTCTAATTGGGTGTATACCCAAATGGAATTTGATGCTATAAAGTCGCTTTACGCACTGCAACATGCGCAGGATATAGCTGAATTTGCCAGCCATTTACAGGAAATAAAAGCGCCAGGGCTAAACATGATGTATGGAGATCAAGACGATAATATTGCCTGGTGGGCTATTGGTCAGTTGTACAGTACTACAGACTCGATTGCCCCACATTTTATCAAAACTGGGGTGACCACTAAAGACAGTCACATCAACTTATATCCCTTTGACAACAATCCACAATCAATTAATCCTGGGAGTCATTACGTTTTTACGGCCAATAACGCAACATCCACGATGGATGGTGTATTATTTCCTGGCTATTACGCACCAGATTCAAGGGCTAGAAGAATTGATCAACTGTTGAGCAAGGATAAAAAATGGGACAAAGAACAGGTAGCTGAAATGATGTTTGACGATACCTCATCAGTTACTTCAGAGTTGGTTAACCAATGGTTGAAACAAATGGATCAAAGAGACTTATCTCCTGAAGCTCATCAGGTGATCGGTATTTTAAACCAGTGGGAGGGGGGTTATGGTCTAGATGAACTGGCACCTGCATTTTTTCACCGCTGGGAATACGAGTGGTTGTCTTCTGTGTTTTCGGATGAATTAGGGCCCGATAATTTCTCTCAGTTTTTAAATACCCACTTTGCCAAAAGGTTAGTTCGCCCATTGACCTATAAAAGCAATTCTGTGTGGTTTGACGACATTAATACTCAGGAAAAAGAGGTTAAGTCTGATTTGCTAAGAAGATCTTTTGATCGGGCTATGAGCGCACTTTCAGAAGAGTTAGGCAGTGATCCAAAAAAATGGCAGTGGTCAAAAGTGCATACGGTAACCCATGGTCATCCCTTGGGAAGTATCTCTGTTTTGGCACCTCTGTTTAATGTAGGTCCTTTTGCCGCAACAGGTTCCAGGGAAGTGATTAACAATATGGCATTTAAATATACAGGTTCTGTCTATTACGCCGTAGATCACGGTCCTTCAACCCGGAGAATCGTTGATTTCAGCGATGTGGAACACTCGATGAGTATTCTGCCTACTGGTCAATCGGGCAATCCTTTTTCGCCGCATTACAACGATCAAGCCGATCTTTTTCATCAGGGAAAATTTAGGTTGATGATGATGAATTGGGATGAAATCAAGGCGCAGTCTACCCAACTGAACCTAATACCCAATTAACGGGAAGTTACCTCGATTATCGTTTTAGTAGAGTCGCTTTTGGCGACTCTACTATTTTTGGATGATGTTGTGTAAAGGATT
>JBEAQS010000106.1:0-4102 GCA_041163765.1 Bacteroidota bacterium
GTGTCTTTATCTTCCTTAGAGGCATCTTTAAATTCTTTGATACCGCTGCCTAAGCCGCGCATTAACTCAGGAATTTTTTTGCCGCCAAAAAGAAGTAATACGAGGGCCACCACAACAACAACTTGCCAAGGGCCAACAGCTAAATAGGGGAATAGTGCGATCATAGCTTGTGTTTAATAGTAACAAATGTAATAAAATTCCCCCTGCCACAGCAGCATCCAAATCCTTATCTTTGTCCTTCATGGCACAAAAGACATCAAATAGGCTCAAGCCAGGCGCCAAGAAGTGGCTGGACAAGTACCGATTGTTGGTTCAAAATGAGGACACACACGAAGAAAAGTTTTCGTTGACCCTCAATAGACTCAACGTTTTGCTGCTTGTTTCCCTAGGTTCCTTTTTGTTGATTTTAATCACCACAGTAGTCATCGCGTTTACCCCATTACGGGAATATATTCCGGGTTATGCGTCCACTAGCTTGAGAAAAAAGGCGGTGGAACTGGCCGAACAAACGGATTCGCTTCAGCAGGCATTGGCCCAGAACAATTTGTACCTGAACCGAGTTATTGAAGCCCTTCGGGGCGATCTTCCGTTGGAGCAAGTAGCCGACACGTTGTTTTTACCGATACCCAGCGATAGTATCGATGTGGATTTATCCACCATCGCCGAAGACTCTCTGCTTCGGGTTGCTGTGGCTTTTGAGGACCGCGTCAATGTTTTCCCGGCACCCAACGCCGGACTACAGGTGTTTTATCCCCCAGCATCAGGACCTTTTTCCAGCGCATTTGAACCAGAGCACAACCATTGGGCGCTCGACATTACTGCTGACCCAGGAACCCCCGTTAAATCAGTGGCTCAAGGCACGGTGGTGTTTGCAGATTGGACGTCTAATCAAGGATATGTTTTGGTGGTGGAACATCAAGATCGATTTATCTCGGTGTATAAACATTGCGGAACGTTGCTGAAAAGCCAGTCTGACCGCGTAAAAGCCGGAGAAGCGATCGCTACGGTAGGCAGCACAGGTTCTCTGAGCACAGGACCCCACCTCCATTTCGAACTCTGGAAAGACGGCGCGCCAGTTAATCCAAACCTGTATATCGATTTTGCCCCATGAGTATTAAGTCAATCGCCGCTAAAATCTACGCGTCCTGGGTGCATCAAAAAACTCAGCGATGGGCCAGCGCTCCTCATCAAACCCAACAAAGAGTGTTTACCTCGCTGATTAAGGCCGCTAGAAATACGGAATTTGGCCGAGATCATGATTTTGGTTCCATCAACTCCCACGCAGATTTTGTCTCCCGAGTGCCCGTGCGGGATTACGAAGGATTAAAGCCTTATGTGGAGCGAATCAAAGCAGGCGCTTCTGATGTATTGTGGCCTGGCAAACCCCTTTATTTTGCCAAAACCTCAGGGACCACTTCGGGCGTTAAGTACATCCCGATCACCTGTCCAGGGATGAAAGCCCAAGTGGAGGCCTCTAAAAATGCGATCTTGTCCTATATTCACGAAACTGGTCAAGCCGATTTTGTCGACCGAAAAATGATTTTTCTGCAAGGGAGCCCGGAACTTACAGAAGTTGGGGGAATAAAAACAGGTAGACTATCCGGTATTTCCGCACATTTTGTTCCTGCCTATTTGCAAAAAAACAGGTTGCCCTCTTGGAAAACCAATTGCATGGAGGATTGGGAATCCAAAGTAGAGGCCATCGTTGCTGAGACCAAGGATCAAGACATGGGGGTAATCGCAGGAATACCCTCCTGGGTTCAAATGTATTTTGAACGCCTTCAGGCCCAAACAGGGAAGTCTACCAAAGCCTTATTCCCAAATTTTCAGCTGTTTATTTACGGAGGGGTGAATTACGAGCCCTACCGCGCAAAATTTGAAGCTTTGATGGGTGGACGGATTGACAGCATTGAGCTTTTTCCCGCTAGCGAAGGGTTTTTTGCCTACCAAGACAAACAACAAGAGCGCGGAATGTTGTTGTTGCTCAACAGCGGAATTTTCTATGAGTTTATCGAGGCGGCAAGGTTCCACGAGCCCACGGCGAAAAGGCTCACGTTAGACCAAGTGCGCCTGGGAGTAGATTATGTCTTAATCATCAGCACCCAGAGTGGTTTATGGGGGTATAATATGGGGGATACCGTACAATTTACCTCAACCACCCCGTATCGGGTGATCGTATCAGGACGCATCAAACACTACATTTCAGCTTTTGGGGAGCACGTGATCGCTAAAGAGGTTGAATACGCGATGCAGCAGGCCTTGGCACAGAGCGACGCTCAGATCAACGAATTTACGGTCGCCCCACAGATTACTCCGGAAAGCGGTTTGCCCTATCACGAGTGGCTGATCGATTTTGAGAAAATGCCCAGTGACCTGGAGGCATTTGCCCAGGCCCTAGATCTCGCTATGAGGGGGCAAAATACCTATTACGACGACTTGATTGCCGGTTCTGTGTTGCGCAGGCTGGTGATCACTCCTCTAGAACGCCACTGTTTTTCGGATTATATGAGGTCGTTGGGCCGTCTGGGCGGGCAAAACAAAGTCCAGCGACTGTCTAACGACCGCCAAATGGCCGATGCGTTACACAGCTTTAATACCTTAGCAAAATGATGAATCAATCAAGGGCGAGAGAGTCCACGAACGCGATCAAAAGAATTTATGTGGCCATGCAGCATTTGCTGAACCGCGGACACTACAAACCTATGGGAGAGTCCGGCAATGCGCTGCGCTCTGCCCTACTGGAATTAAGGCCAGAAATCTACGGGTCGATTGCCGAAGAAAAAACGGAACTCAACGGGTTGATCTATGTTTTAGAGCGCCTGCCTGAGGGCATTGAGGAGTGTGTCCACATCAATTTGACTTCTGATGAGGGTTATGCCCAAACCCACCTCAAACCCATTGTCCCCCCGAAACGCCGCAGAAATTGTTACCGCATCGACCCCGACCAGATGAACATCGAAATCACCCGTGGCCGATCCGACGTGTACGATATTTTGACCCATTTGACCTTTTTGTATTGGGAAGCCGATAAACTTCAGGAACGAGCCTGGCAGACAGACACTCAAACCTATAGCCACGATTGGGTTAAGTTTTCATCGGTGATGGCCATGGAAGAACGCACCGAGGAAGATCGCGAGCGCGCCTTGATACATTTGGCCAGTATGATGGGCCGAACCTATACAGAGGCTCGGGCGTTGTACGCCCATTTTGCTACGAGCCAGGCACCGGACCGAATGCTCTCCTTGTTCTTCTGGCTGATCAAGCGCTCCATGGACGAACACACCCAAGGCATCAAGCGAAGCATTTCGTTCAGCCCCCTGTTGCGCGAACGCATAGGTCACCACATCTACGGAGAGAAATGGGCCAATAACATCAAGAAAGTCCTTTCTGACCACCAGTTGTTTCATCGTCCAATTCACTTGATCAGCGCCAACATGCACTCAGTCATGAATGCGCTCTATGCTGGTCACGCCTTGGAAGAGGACACCAAAGGGCTTACCGCTCTAGCGAGGTATGAACTGCTCAGCGCATCGGAAAACGATCATTTGCGCAGTCAAGTAAAGGCGTATGCCCACGCTCACGGCATGATTTCAATAGACGACACCTCGGGCACCAATATCGATGTACAGGTGTTTGATATGGCTCAGTGTGTGTTGGGCGCCTGTGCGTTTAAAAGCGGAAAAAACCAAGACGAGCAACCCGTTTTGGTGGTGATGGACTACGCCTTTGGCGAACAAGCCTTTGAAACCGTCGACGAGTTTTTAAAACCGTTTGACACCCCAATCGGCGCACAATATCTGAATATCGCTTCCGTTTCCATTATGGGAAAAGCGGGAATATTGGCCGGAGACAAAGGAGATTTGATGATTCCAACAGCCCATATTTTTGAGGGTACAGCCGACAACTATCCATTTGAAAATGCTTTGTCTGTATCTGACTTCACCGGCCACGGACTACAGGTTTTTGGCGGCCCGATGATCTCTGTGTTGGGAACATCCTTGCAAAACAAAGATATCCTCTCCTATTTTCAAGCTTCCTCATGGGGGGTAATCGGATTGGAGATGGAGGGTGTTCACTACCAAAAAGCCATTCAAGCCGCGGC
>JBEAQS010000107.1:0-8828 GCA_041163765.1 Bacteroidota bacterium
AGATGATTCCAAGCCTTTGAAAATCCGACACGCCTGATGGTTCCCCGAAACAAGGTTAAGGCGTTATCCAATCCATAAGCCTTTTGATAGGCCAGGGAATCTCGGTTGGGGTAGGCTTCAAATTTGCCAAAACCCTCGATCTCCATAAATTCAATCCGCCTGAAGAGTTTGTGGTACGGGATGTATTTATAGGTGCCTTCTTGTAGGAACTTTGCAGCTCCGCCCTGGCCTGCCAGGACTACATTGCGCGGATTCCAACTGAATTTATACCTCCAAGGGTTATCGTCGCTTTCCGGGGCCACTAACCCTCCGGCAAATGACTCAAATAGCTTAACCGCCCCCCCTTTGGCGCGGATATCATCGATCAGCTCCATGGCGCTCATATGGTCTAGACCTGGATCAAGCCCCATTTCAAATAAAAAAGTTACGCCGGCTTCTTTGAGTTTTGACTCCATGGCGCGTATGTTTTCAGAGACGTACGAAGCGGTGGCTAGGGGTACTCGATACGTCAAACAATCTGCTGCAATGATCCCGTGCATATGGGCGGGCAGCATGGATACCACCACTTTTGAGGTGGAGATATAGCGTTGGCGTTCCTCTTCTTGGTCGATTTCTAAGGTTATTAATGCACAGTGTGGGTTATTGGACCAATCGGGAGACACAAAACCCCAATCTCGGTCAATGATCCGCAAAGTGAATTGATGCAGGGCAGCCTGACCGAGTAAGTAGTCGATGAGGTACGGCGTGGATTTGCCGCTGCCAAATAGGGTGATGTAGTCGCCGGACATATATTTTGTTGTAAATACCACATAAATATATAAAAATGTTTGAATTATATCATGTCAGTCGATAGCGCACATAAAAAAACCCCGCCAAGGCAGGGTTTACTTTTAGTGGGTACAGACAATGTCCTATTTCAGCTTATTGACTTCTTTGATGTAATTGTGCAAGGCCATGGTCATCGATGGAGCTTCTGGCGTAGGTGCTTTGATGTCGATACGCAGGTTTTCGCGCTTAGCGGCTTCCATGGTGGTGTTGCCAAACACAGCAATTCGGGTGTTGTTTTGCTCAAAGTCTGGAAAGTTCTTTTTTAACGACTCGATGCCTGCAGGACTGAAAAACACCAAAATATCGTAGTACACATCTCTGAGGTCTGAAAGATCGCTCATCACTGTGCGGTAAAAAATTCCTCGAGTCCAATTCAATTTCAGCGCATCTAGTGTTTGAGGCACTTCTGGCTTCAATACATCCGAGCTGGGCAGTAAGAATTTCTCTTCTTTGTATTTTTTGAACAACGGGGCTAAATCTGGAAAATCGATTTTGCCTACATAGATTTTTCGCTTGCGGTATACCACATACTTTTGCAGATAGAACGCAACGGCTTCTGATTGGCAAAAATAGCGCATGGTGTCAGGCACTTTAAAGCGCATTTCCTCCGCCATGCGGAAGTAGTGGTCAATAGAGTTTCTGCTGGTAAAAATCACTGCCGTATACTGGCTCAAATCGATTTTTTGTTGGCGTACTTCCTTAGCATCTACCCCTTCAACATGGATGAATGGCCTAAAATCAATTTTGATTTTTTCGGCATCCACAATCTTTTGGTAGGGGGAGTTTTCCGCTTTGGGTTCAGGCTGAGATACCAGAATGGTTTTTACTTTCATAGAAGCCCTTTGTTTAGATAACGCCAGAGTATGATCCAAGGCGCTATTTCGAAGGCACAAATGTACAAAATAAAGTAGAAAATGCGCTGTTGGAGATATTTTTGATGTGCCTTGATCAGTGTAAACCAACCAACGCCCAAAATCAACGCGTAAATTACAGTAAATACCCAGGTAATCAAGGCGTTAGACCAGGAAAAATAAGACCCCATAGCCGCCCCTAGAAAAAGAGCCAATCCGGCAAAATTTTGATAACTCAACTTTCCATGAACTAACTGAGCGACTGTTTTGTTGGAAAAAAGTTCTGCCGTGATTTTTTGGGCCCCAATCTTGATGAATAAACCCAAACCAACTCCGGCAAATAACCACCAAAGTTCAGGGGCTTGGGGACCCAAGCCTAAATGGATCCAGTGCACCCAAAGAAAGGCAGTGCTGTGTGCCCAAAAGGACAAATTCATGATCCAGAAAAAGGGTTGACGCCAGAGTTTACCTCGATTAAACACCATCAGGTATTTGTTGTTCACCGCCAAGCCGGTGAAAAGCACCCACCTGTTGGGGTCTCTGTATCTAGCGGCCACACTGAGCCCCAAGCCCACTAGAAGCAGCCAAAACAAACCGTCAGGAACCGCTATGGGGCGTATTAAGGGTTCCATGTGGTTCTTTTTTGAGGGTTGCCTTGAAGTCCGGCGGGAAGATGGAAGCTGCCTACACCCAGTCGTATACCAGGAATTTCTTGGGACAATATATCGGGCTTATCTAACACGAGCCGCAAGGTGTCTCGGGGGTTCCATACCGCAGGTAAAGGCTCACCGGTTAAAGGCCAAGGTATTTGCTGTTGCACCCGTTTGTAGTCATCGATAACACCCAGGCTCAAGTAGATGTGTTGGGCATTTATCGGATAGGAATAGAGGTGCACCAATTCGACGATTGCTTGATCTGAATCGACTTGAACTAGGCTAGCTTTGATCTGATCATAGTAGGTAAAGCGATCGATCCACACTCCGTGATAGCTGTCGCCCGAGGCTTTTTCAAAACTAAATTCAGGGGAGTTTGTCTGCCAAAATACATGGTTTTTTGGGGCTACCAACGCTACTTTTTTTCCGCGAATCTGGTCGTAAGATCCGTCGATGCTGTATTGGTTTTTACGATAGCCCATAGTGTTTAACGAGTAGGAAATGGCCCCCTGGTAAAAGGCATACATAGGGGCGTTTCTGTAGGAATCTAAGAATACGACAGGTGAGTCACCCACGACTGCTTTAAGTCGACTGGTCCAAGCCTGATTGCCGTGTGTTTCATAGCGAATGGGCAGCAGTGATTCATGCACCAAACCCAAGCGAGCATAGAGAAGCACCAGCGTGGTCATCGCGGCACTTACCCCTAATTTGCGGCGTACTTTGGGGTCGCGTAGATAGAGTTCCCAAACCAAAACCGCTGTAGGAATGGCAATCACCACGATCCATTGGGTTTGAATGCGCTTGGTAAAGCTGGATATAAAAAAGAACGCCAAAACAAAGAACACCAGTGATTTAAGCACGGTGCTGAATCGGCCTTTGGGGGTTTTGTACCAGGCATAAACGACCCAGGGAAGTGTAAACCCAAATTGGGCCAATACGTTGATAAAATAGCCCAATGTAAAGGTGTCAAATCGGTAAGGTTGATTGGGGCGTTCACTGAGATGATACCCAATGGATACAAAATCATGGGTGTACAACCAGTGTAAATGAGGCATGTAAAGCAGCAAAGCCCATAAAACAGCCACCCAAGCTTTAGTCATGCGCACCAACGGCCAATACCCAATCACCACACCGATAATTACCACAACTGCATGGTATTTGCTGTACATCATCGCCGCCATAGCGGTTCCTACCCAAAAAGCATACCCCCAGGAATTTTTTTTAAGCAGTCGTTGAACCCCCCAAAGAAATAGGGCGGTGAAAAATAATAACGGGGTATCAGGCAGAATGAGGAAACCGTATGCGTTGAGCAGGGTGATGGAAAACATCCATAAAAAGAATTCGGGGACGTAGTGGTTTTTTTTCACGCCGCTGATCATGTCCCAAACCAACAAATAAGTAGCTGCGCTGAACAAAACGCCAACGATGCGCACCCCTAAAGTTCCCGAAAAGAAAAGCCTACCCAGGGCAATCATCCAAGCCATCATCGGTGGATGATCAAAATAGCCCCACGCTGGTTGCTGACTGAAATACCAATAGTAGGCCTCGTCGTAAATCAATTCAGTCACCGATGCTTGCCACAGGTTGATGCCCAGCAGTACGCAGAGCATGATCCAAAACAGCGCAAGTCGAGAAGTGGGCACAGGAGGTTGAATTAGGCCCTCAAAAGTACAAATAATGGTGTACTTTTGTTCAGCAACCCACAAGCGATCACGGATTTATGTCTCACCGACTGGTTATTATTCCCACCTATAACGAAAAGGAAAACATCGAGGCGATGGTGCACAAGGTATTTTCTTTGCCTATGGCCTTTGATCTGTTGGTGGTTGATGACGGTTCTCCTGACGGAACAGGTCAGTTGGTGAAAAATTTACAGGAACACTATCCGGGTCAGCTTTTTCTCGAGGAGCGCACCGGAAAAAACGGCCTGGGGACTGCCTATATCCACGGATTTAAATGGGCGCTAGCAAGAGATTACGGGTATGTCTTTGAAATGGATGCCGATTTTTCCCACAATCCAGATGATTTATTGCGTCTCTATGAGGCGTGTTCTCAAGGGGCTGATGTGGCTGTTGGATCTCGTTATATCAAGGGGGTCAATGTGGTTAACTGGCCGCTTCACCGGATACTTCTTTCCTACGGCGCTTCGTTTTACGTCAAGTTAATCACCGGTATGCGCGTTCAAGATCCTACTGCTGGATTTGTCGGGTACCGCAGGGAAGTTTTGGCCCAGTTAGACCTCGACCGTATCCGTTTTGTCGGGTACGCTTTTCAGATTGAAATGAAGTTTAAGTCTTTTGTTGCGGGCTTTAAGATTGTAGAAGTCCCCATTGTGTTCAAAGACCGAGAGTTAGGCCATTCTAAAATGAATGCCTCCATTGTCAAAGAAGCGGTTTGGGGGGTGTTGCGACTCAAATGGGACCAATGGTTTCATAAAAAAAAGACATCCCAGTCATAAGTTATTCAAATCGATCAAAGTCGGTTGAAAATTATCCGATGATTAACTTTACCCCATGAAAAGAATCCTGATAAAAAACGGTATCCTAGTCAATGAAGATCAGCAGTTTGCTGCAGATGTCTTGGTGGAAGGAACCTACATCGCTAAAATAGGGACTGATTTGTCCCATCCCCATGCTGAAGTAATCGATGCTCGGGGCGGTTATATTTTTCCCGGAGTAATCGACGATCAAGTACACTTTCGCGAACCGGGTTTGACCCACAAAGGATGCATCGCTTCTGAAAGCAGGGCTGCCGTGGCGGGTGGAACTACCTCTTTTATGGAGCAACCCAACACCAACCCACAAACGGTGACCCTGGAGGCTTTAGAGCAAAAAATGGCCATGGGCGCAGCGAGTTCTGTGGCCAATTATTCCTTTTTGCTCGGGGGGACCAACGACAACTTAGAGGAAATCAAACGTTTGGATCCTCGGGCGACCTCGGGGATCAAGTTATTTTTAGGTTCATCTACCGGAAATATGTTGGTGGATGACCCTCAAGTGATTGAGAAAATATTCAGGGCTACACCGCTGGTGATTTCCGCTCATTGTGAGGATGAGGCCACCATCAGGGCCCAAATGGCTTGGGCTCAAGAGACTTACGGAGATCAGATGACCCCTGAGCTGCACCCCATCATCCGCAACGCGGAAGCCTGTTATTTGTCGTCTTCCCGCGCCATAGCTTTGGCGCGCGCCACCGGGGCGCGCCTCCACGTATTTCACTTGTCCACGGGTATTGAGATGGATTTATTGGCCCCAGGACCACTAAAAGGAAAACAGATCACCGCTGAAGTGTGCATCCATCATCTATGGTTTTCTGATGAAGATTACGCGACTAAAGGAAACTTGATCAAGTGGAATCCTGCCGTGAAGTCCCCGGCTGATCGCGAGGCGCTTTGGGCTGGATTGCTCGAAGACCGCATCGATGTCATTGCCACTGACCACGCACCCCACACTTGGGAAGAAAAGAATAAACCGTATGCTCAGGCGCCTTCTGGCGGACCGCTGGTACAACACAGCTTGGTAGCCATGCTGGATTTTGTAGAGCGCGGTAAAATATCCCTCAATCAAGTGGTGCGCAAAATGTGCCACAACCCGGCAGACCTGTTTCAGGTGCACAAAAGGGGTTACCTCAGGGAAGGATATTACGCGGATATCGCCGTGGTACAACCCAAAACGTGGACCGTAGGTAAGGAAAATATTGTCGCCCAGTGCGGATGGTCTCCGTTTGAGGGACAGTCGTTTAATTATGCAGTGACCCATACCTTGGTCAACGGCCATTTGGCTTACAACCAAGGAGTGATTTCCCCGGAAGTCAAGGGTATGCGTTTGACCTTTGATCGATGAAAATCAGCTTAAAACTTATAGGGGTACTGGGATTGGCTTTTGTTGTCGGTTGTGTGAAGCAGGTGGCTGAAAAGCCAGATCATTTACTCAGCGAATCTGAGATGGAGTCTTTGGTATATGATTTAGTGATGTTTAAATCCATACAATCCTACGCCTCTGAAATACAAAGCATGGTCCCTAATCCCGAGCAGACTATGTACAGCTGGTATGGATTGGATAGCTTGTCCTATGTGCAAAACGATCGGTATTACGCGTCTCAACCCGAGGTTTATGAGGGTATTTACAATCGGGTCATGTTGCGGATCGATCGGGAAAAAGAAGCATTAGACGCCCGAATCAAAGAGGCTTTAGAGAAAGCGCAAGCGGAGAAGGCTGCCAAATCACCACCAATAGCTAAAGACTCTGTATCCCGTCAAAACTAGCTAAATGCGTTGGTTTTGCATCAAAAAGTAGCCCTCAGCTAAGGCTTTGGAGGGACCAATTCCTATATTTGCCCTCGAAAGAATACCTACGATGAAGAATTTTGTTGCTGAATTGACTTGGCGAGGCATGATCCACGATGTGATGCCCGAAACGGAAGCCCATTTGATGGAATCTATGCGTGCAGCTTATGTGGGCATTGATCCCACAGCAGATTCTTTGCACATCGGTCACTTGGTGGGCGTGATGATGCTCAAACACTTTCAACTTTGCGGTCATAAGCCTGTTGCTTTGGTCGGGGGTGCCACGGGAATGATTGGCGATCCCTCGGGCAAATCAGCCGAACGCAACCTTTTGGATGAACCGACACTCAGGCATAACCAAGAAGCGATCAAGGGTCAACTCGCCCGTTTTTTAGATTTTCAAAGCGATATGCCCAATGCGGCGGTACTGGTCAACAATTACGATTGGATGCATTCCTTTACCTTTTTGGATTTTATCCGCGATGTGGGTAAACACATTACCGTGAATTACATGATGGCCAAAGATTCGGTGAAAAAACGTCTTTCTGCGGATGCTAAAGAGGGAATGTCTTTTACCGAGTTCACGTATCAGTTGGTGCAAGGGTATGATTTTTTACACCTCTACCGCACCCTAGACTGTACCTTGCAGATGGGCGGTAGCGATCAGTGGGGCAACATCACCACAGGAACTGAACTGATCAGACGTATCGGTGGGGGTAAGGGTTATGCGATGACCTGTCCTCTGATTACCAAAGCCGACGGCACCAAGTTTGGCAAGACCGAAGGCGGAAATATTTGGTTGGATGCCCACCGCACCTCGCCGTATGCTTTTTATCAATACTGGTTGAACACGTCTGATGAAGACGCCGCCAAATACATCAAAATATTTACGCTTTTGGATCAGCCTACGATTGAAGGATTGATCCAAGCGCACCAAGCAGCGCCCCATGAGCGTGCTTTGCAAACCAAGCTCGCCGAGGAAGTGACTGTTTTGGTGCATGGAAGACAGGCTTTAGATCGCGCCCAACAGGCCAGTGCAATTCTTTTTGGTCAAGCAACCGCTGAGATGGTGCGCAGTTTGGATGAGCGCAGTTTGTTGGACGCTTTTGAAGGGGTTCCTCAGGCGGAGGTGTCTCGCGACCTATTGGTTGCTGGATTGGGGATCATAGACGCATTGGCCGGGAACACAGGTTTTCTTCCCTCTAATGGTGCAGCTCGACGCGAATTGCAACAAAACGCTATATCCGTCAATAAAGAAAAAGTTACCGAGCACCGTTTGATCACGCCCGACGATTTGATCGCGGATCGTTATGTGCTTTTGCAAAAAGGAAAGAAAAACTATTATTTATTGGTGGTTGTGTAGCTACTGGTTGACAGCGACCAAAAGATTACACCCCCTAATTTCTGCGTGATCGAAACGCCCGAGTACCTTAAATTGCCCAGGAGCGGTCAGACGACCTAAATCTTGGGTAGAGATAAAGCTGCAAGAATCAACGTTGGCCAGATCAATAATGTCGATTCCACCGCTCTGTCCTTCAGGCAATCGCGTCAGTGGATCTTCTGTATCTCTTAAGTTTACCCGCATCCAAGGAGGGCAAGAAAAAACTCCATTTCCTGTGGAATAGGCCTGGGACAATAATTCGGTCATGCCGTACTCGCTGTGAATGGATAGACCACCCCAGGCAGTGCTCAACTTTTGGTGTACTTCTTCGCGTATCATTTCTCTCCCTCTTCCTTTCATACCGCCGGTCTCCATGACTATGGTGTGCTTCAGTTTCATGGGGTATTGATCGGCAAAGTCCAAAAGGGCAAAAGTAACCCCCAAGAGCAAGGTAGGTGTTTGAGCTGCTTCTAAGCTTAGGATGGTTTCGCTCAAGTCTTGGTATTGATCGAGGTAGAATCCGCTTTTGGGATGACCGCTTCTCTGAATCATGTCCTGGGCCATATAGACCAACGAAGATCCCGTGCGTTCCAGATAGGCAGGTAATAGCGCCAATACACAGTAGTTTTCTACGGGGCCGTAAAACAACTCCCATGCCTGGCGAAAGCTCTCTTCATATACGTCTATTCTGGGAACGTAGTGTTTGCTGGGAACCATGCCTGTGGTGGCACTCGAGGTGAAAAATCGATTTAACGCTGATCCCTGCCGCACTACTTGATGCGTTTTAAAAAACGAAATGGGCAAATAAGGTATTTGTTCCACCGACTCGA
>JBEAQS010000108.1:0-15074 GCA_041163765.1 Bacteroidota bacterium
CCTTTTTTCCACAACCATTCGTAGACTTGTTTCCCCCGAAATGATTGATCTCCTTGAGCGATAAAAAAATCGCTCAAGGCAGTCACATCCAGGGACCTAATGTCCTTTTTTTCTTGTGTAGTCAAGCTTAAATGATCAACATCGCGTCGCCGTAAGAGTAGAAGCGATATTCGTTCTCTACGGCTTCTTTATAAGCGCGTTTCATCAGATCATGACCCATGAATGCGGAAATCATCATCAACAGAGTTGACTTTGGCAAGTGGAAGTTGGTGACCATACAATTGGCAATGCTGAAGTCATAGGGAGGGAAAATAAATTTGTTGGTCCACCCTTCAAACTCATTTAATGTGTGTTGAGAAGAGACTGAGCTTTCGAGTCCACGCATCACGGTAGTTCCTACCGCACAGATTCTTCTTTTTTCCGCCTTGGCTTTATTGACAATAGATACGGCTCGCTCATCGATGATCAATTCCTCGCTGTCCATTTTGTGCTTGGATAGATCTTCTACTTCCACTGGATTAAAGGTGCCTAAACCAACATGTAACGTTAATTCAGCAAAATTTACCCCTTTGATTTCAAGACGCTTCAGCAAATGTTTTGAAAAGTGTAATCCGGCTGTAGGTGCAGCCACAGCACCTTCGTGCTTGGCATAAATCGTTTGGTAACGCTCTTCGTCTTCAGCTTCAACTTCTCGGTGAATGTATTTTGGCAGCGGAGTTTCTCCTAAGTCGCGCAATTTCTTGCGGAACTCTGTATACGAACCATCGTATAAAAATCGAAGCGTTCTACCTCTTGAGGTAGTGTTGTCAATCACCTCAGCTACTAATGAGTCATCATCGCCAAAGTATAGCTTATTTCCGATTCTAATTTTACGTGCTGGATCCACCAACACATCCCAAAGCCTTTGTTCTTCATTGAGCTCTCTGAGCAAAAATACTTCGATACGGGCTCCTGTTTTTTCTTTGTTTCCGTACAAACGCGCTGGAAAAACCTTTGTGTTGTTAAGAATCATAACGTCCTGATCGTCGAAATAATCGATCAAATCCTTAAACAATTTGTGTTCAATTGTCCCTTTAGCGCGATCGATGACCATTAATTTGGACTCGTCGCGATTCTCAGCAGGATATTCGGCGACTAAATGTGGGGGTAAATCAAAGTTGAAATGAGATAACTTCATGAAATTCAATTAATTAGGTTTAATGAAAACACATCCCGCAAATATACGACCGCAACAGGGGGCATGTCAAGGATTTACCCGTTTATTTCTAGGAAAACTGAAACCCTAACAAAGCTAGGTCATTCCAAAAGTCAGGATACGATTTAGCTACTACGCCTGGATCTTCCACAGAGAAAGGAACCTTCATAGCTAATGGAGCAAAGGCCATGGCCATCCTGTGGTCGTGGTAGGTGGAAACCACTACCCCAGAGTTTATCACACCTTGAAAAGGATGCAATGTGAGTGAATCTTCAGTAATCGATAGCTGTGCCCCAAACTTGGTGAGCTCTTGGCGTAAAGCGACCAACCGGTCTGTTTCTTTAATCTTTAAGGTGTGTAGTCCCGTAAAATGCGCGCCGATACCCAAGGCAAAACAACTAACGGCTAGCGTCTGTGCGATGTCGGGACACTCAGTAAAGTCCACAGTCAATCCATGTTCACGAACTTTTGTAGTGATTTCATGCTTCTTGGTGATGACTAGTTGGTGATCGACAAAAACACTTTCGACACCCAACGCACGGTACAACTCAGCGAGTACAGCATCTCCTTGAAGTGAGTCCGATTTATAGGAATACAACCTGATCTCCGATCCAATGGGGGCCAAGGCAACCATGCTGTAATGATACGAAGCAGAACTCCAATCAGACTCAACCACCAAGGTCTTAGGCTCGACATGATGGGCCTGATCCACCTGAATCACCGAACCCTCCATTCGGGTGTTGATCCCCAGTGATTCAAGTAAGGCGCACGTCATTTTGATGTATGGGATTGAGGTTATGGCGCCTTTTAACGTCAAGGAGATCCCGGAGGTTAAACGTGGAGCTACCAACAATAAAGCGGATATATACTGACTGCTTACATAGGCTGGAATCTCCGCATGCCGCTGGGTAATCTCTCTTCCTTGAATACCCAACGGCGGATATCCCTCCTCGCCCAGGTAATTGATTTCAGCACCTAATTGACGTAGGGCATCCACCAACAGACCGATAGGTCTTTGCTGCATTCTAGAAGATCCCGTAAGCACGACATCTACACCTGGCGTAGTGGCCATATAGGCCGTTAAGAAACGCATAGCTGTTCCCGCGTGGTGCACATCAATCGTTCCGCTGCGTACTCCAATGCCACGGGCCATAGCCTGAGCATCTTCAGAATTGGAGGTGTTAGACAGCGTGATCTGTGGGAATAGAGACTGCAGTAAAAGCAGTCTATTGGTCTCACTTTTGGAACCCGTAATGGATAATGAAGCATTAAATTTTTGATTGACAGGTCCTTGTATGTGTTTTAACTCCATGAATTACTGCTTGAGCTTATCGTTATTTTGGTGTCTATCGTGATCTCTTTGGGTTTTGTAGGCCAGCTTTTTGTCAAAAGAGGATTGGAGGTCTATACCGCATTGATTGGCCAAACACAACACCACAAAAACCACATCAGCTAGCTCTTCACCTAAGTCCTTGGCTTGATCCGAGGGCTTTTCACTTTGTTCTCCGTAACGTCGGGCAATAATCCGAGCCACTTCACCTACTTCTTCAGTGAGTTGAGCCATGTTGGTCAACTCGTTAAAATAACGGACTCCGTGGTTTTTAATCCACTGGTCCACGTCAAATTGGGCGTTTTTTAAATCCATAAATTAATTTTTTTGATGGGTATCTATCATCAATGTCACTGGTCCATCATTGACCAGTTCAACCTTCATATCGGCCCCAAAAACACCAGTAGCTACGGGTCTTTCAAGCAAAATTTCCAACTGAGCTATAAAATCTTCATAGTGTTTTTTGGCTATTGGGCCTGGGGCCGCCTCCACAAATGAAGGTCGATTTCCTTTTTTGGTAGATCCATACAGGGTGAACTGACTGACCACCAACACGTCGCCTTGGATATCCAATACAGAGCGATTCATCATACCCTGATCATCAGCAAAGAGCCGAAGTTGAGCAATTTTTTTGCTCAAATAGGTTATATCTTCTAGGCTATCTGTATGGGTTACCCCGAGAAAAACCAGTAGTCCAGGGCCCATCGAGCCGACTACTTTTTGTTCTACCTCAACGGAGGCTTTTTGAACCCGCTGAATTAAAGCCCTCATTCCTCGTTGTTTTTTGGATCTACTCGGTAGTGTTCGTCTTCGCGCTGCATCAACTGAACATAACTTTTGTATCTGCTCCAGGCGAGCTCATCCCGATCAAGCGCTGATTTAACAGCGCAATACGGCTCATCCATATGAGTGCAATTGTGGTATTTGCATTGGGACTTCAACGCGAAAAATTCAGGAAAATAGTCCCCTATTTGATCTTGCTCCATGTCGACAACTCCAAATCCTTTAATTCCGGGTGTGTCAATAATGCGTCCACCAAAAGACAGATCAAACATTTCAGCAAACGTAGTGGTGTGCATTCCTTGCGCGTGTTGGAGAGAAATAGCCCCCGTACGCAAGTCTAAACCAGGAGAAATGGTGTTGATCAACGTGGATTTGCCTACGCCAGAGTGGCCAGAGACCAAACTGGTCTTGCCTTCCATAATCTGTTTTAATTCGTCCACACCGGCTCCTGTAAGCGCTGAAACCAACAGACACGTATACCCGATGGATCGATAAAGACTCAGCAAATAATCCACCTCAAAACGCTCCTCTGCGGAGTAGCTGTCCATCTTGTTAAAGACCAAAATCACCGGAATATCGTAGGCTTCAGCAGTGACCAAAAAACGATCGATAAAAGGAGTAAGTGTGGGGGGATTATTTAAGGTGATCAACAAGAGCGCTTGATCGATATTGGCGGCAATAATCTGGGTTTGCTTGGACAAATTCACCGATTTTCGGATCATATAATTGCGCCTCTCCAGGATGTCAAATATAATTCCATAGGCTTGGTCACCGGTTTGATCCAGCTCAAAGAGAACTAAGTCGCCTACCGCAACCGGATTGGTGCTCTTGATTCCTTGTACGCGGAACTTGCCCTTTATACGGCATTCGTGCATCTGACCGTCTTCGCCCAAGACAGCGTACCAACTCCCTGTAGATTTATAAACTGTTCCCCGCATACCCAGGACGCTAAGATAAAAAAAGGAAGGGGCCTAAGCCCCTTTTTATTATGATTTGATGACCTTTTCCTGGTGGTTTATCGACTCTTGGTGAATGGCCTTAAACATGCGCAAAACAAATTCTTCGCTCAAGCCTTTGGTTTCACCCTCTAAAATCATGCGTCCCAAAATCTCGTTCCAACGACTAGACTGCAACACAGCCACATTGTGTTTAGATTTTAAAGCGCCAATTCCTTCAGCTAGCTTCATGCGCTTGCCAAGTGTTTCCAGCAACTGATTGTCAATAATGTCGATTTGGGCGCGCAAATTGCTCAATTCCTTGTTGTATTTCTCCTCAGGATCAGATTCTTTACGCACTTTTAGATCGCGCATAATTTCTACCAATCGTTCAGGGGTAACTTGTTGTGCCGCATCGCTCCATGCGTTATCTGGATCGCAATGAGTTTCGATCATCAATCCGTCAAAATTTAGGTCTAAGGCGGTTTGAGCGACATCAAAAATCATATCCCTTTTTCCTGTGATGTGCGATGGATCGTTGATGATCGGCAAATCAGGATATTTCGACTGCAATTCAATGGCCATTTGCCATTCTGGAATATTGCGGTATTTCGTTTTTTCAAACGTAGAGAACCCTCTATGGATAACCCCAAGATTTTTGATGTCCGCAGCGTAAAGGCGCTCAATAGCCCCTAGCCACAGGGCTAAATCTGGATTAACAGGATTTTTGACCAAGACAATTTTGTCTGTCCCTTTAAGTGCGTCCGCAATTTCTTGAATAATAAATGGACTCACCGTGGAACGCGCTCCAATCCACAACAAATCGACATCGTGCTCCAACGCCAGTTCAACATGGGCTCTGTTGGCCACCTCTGTAGCCGTTTTCATCCCTGTTTCCTTTTGTACTTTTTGCAACCATTTTAGGCCTAAGGCACCAACCCCTTCAAAATTTCCAGGTCTTGTTCTTGGTTTCCAAATACCTGCACGGTAGTAATTAACATCGGTATCTTTTAAGGAATGTGCAATTTTAAGCACTTGTTCCTCGGTTTCAGCGCTACAAGGACCTGCAATCACCAAGGGGTGAGTTAGATTCATCTCGTCGAGCCAGGTTCTCATTTTCTTTGAATTTTCCATAATCTATTTGTTGAGGGGTATTCCGTTGAGTATTTCTTTTATTTTATTGGTATCGCTCATTTGTTGATACATCGCATCGCGATCCGATGCTTCGAGCAGGGATTTAAATTCTTCTAGATTGGCAATATATTCTTCTAGCGCAGCGACTACATGTTGTTTGTTTTGATCAAAAATAGGTGTCCACATAGCTGGAGAACTTTTGGCCAGACGCACCGTACTTTCAAATCCGGAGCCAGCCATGTCAAAAATATCGCTTTCATTCTTCTCTTTTTCAATCACGGTCTTCCCTAACATAAAGGAGCTGATGTGTGATAAATGAGACACATAAGCGATGTGCTTATCGTGTGCTGCAGCGTCCATATACCGAATACGCATGCCCCAAGAGGCAAATAACGACATCGCTTTTTCTTGGAGCTTGAACGCTGTTTTCTCCACCTCGCAAACAATCATTGTTTTTTGATCAAACAGTCCCAAAAAAGCTGCCTCTGGCCCTGAAAACTCCGTACCTGCTATCGGGTGAGCCGCCAAATAATTTCTTCTTTTGGGGTGGTGAGCCACGGCGGCACACAAAGCTTGTTTGGTAGAACCTGCGTCCACCACCAAAGCTTGGTCTGATATCAGGTCTAAAATACGAGGCAATACATTGGCTGAGGCATCCACGGGGATACTTAAAAACACTAAATCTGCCTGTGGCAAATCATCCCATACTGCCTTGTGGTCGATCAAACCTAAAGCCAAAGCCCTATCCAAAGTTTCGTCTTGGCGACTAATGCCATAACAAACCGCTTGAGGGTTTTTATGTTTGATTTCAAGAGCCATAGACCCTCCAATCAATCCAATACCGATAAAAAATACCTTCATGATTTTATTCTTTGAATTGCCTGGTCGATTAAGTCTGCTTCCAGACAGAGTGAAAAACGCACATAACCCGCTCCATTACTGCCAAAAATAGAACCAGGCGTGATAAATATATGGTGTTGATACAGCAATTGATCGACGAAATCGAGTTCGTTTTCAACACCTGAGGGTATTTTAGCCCAAACAAACATACCTACGGCACATGGATCGTAAACGCAACCTAAGGCATCGGCCAATGCCCAAATTTTTTCTCTGCGCTGGGCGTATACCTGATTGAGTGAATCATACCAAGTTCTGGATGATTTAAGGGCTTGAATGGCCCCACGCTGAATGCCGTAAAACATACCGGAATCCATATTGCTTTTTACCTGAAGCACCGCCTTGAGGTGTTCCTGGTTTCCGCAAATCATCCCCACGCGCCAACCGGCCATATTGGCCGTTTTACTCAGTGAATTTAGTTCAACAGCTACCTCCATAGCACCTTTAAGGGATAAAATACTCATCGGATGCTCATTCAGGATAAAGCTATATGGATTATCCATCGCCAATAAAAACCCTCGAGATTTGGCCAAATCGACTAATGGCTGTAGGTCGGCTGCCGTAGCCTGGGCACCGGTAGGCATGTGGGGGTAAGACAACCACATAATTTTAACCCGGGACAAATCCATAGCCTCTAGTGCCCTGACATCGGGAAGCCATTTATTTTGGGCGGTCAAATCGTAATAAACCGGTTCTGCACCCAATAACCGGGTTACAGAGGTATAGGTTGGGTACCCTGGATTAGGGATCAACACTTGGTCACCCTCATTCAAATAAGCCATAGAAAGGTGCATGATCCCTTCTTTGGAACCCATCAAGGGAAGTACTTCTGATGCTGCATCTAACAAGACACCGTAGTGGGTTTGGTAAAATTCACTGATGGCTGACCTCAACTCAGGTAAACCTTGATAACTCTGATATTGGTGCGCCATAGGATCTGAAAGCGACTCCTGTAGGGCTTGAATCACTTGAGGGGCGGGTGCTAAATCTGGACTCCCAATACCCATTTGAATGATGGGATGTCCTTGCTGAATTAAGGCGCGTACCTCACGCAATTTCTGTGAGAAATAATATTCCGAAACCTGAGCTAATCTCCGTGCAGTCTGTCTCATAATCGAGCGTTTTTGTAGGCGCCAAGTACCTTGAACTCGTGGGCCATGATGGACAATAAAGCTTTTGCTTTCTCAAAATTTGCTGTTTCTTCAAAAGTGATATCCACAAAAAATGCGTATTTCCAGGGCACATCAATAACGGGTAGTGACTGAATTTTAGTCAAGTTCATAGAACAATCACTCAGGGCATTTAACACCGCTGCCAAACTCCCCCTTTTGTGGTCTAAAACAAAGCGAAGCGATGCTTTGTTGGCTCCGGCGACCGAAAGTTCTTGTTGCTGGGTAGTGACCACCACAAACCGGGTGGCATTGTTCTTGATGGTCTGAATATCATCTGCCAATACTTCCAATCCATACAATTCTGCTGAACTCTTGGGGGCGATAGCCGCTATACCTTTCCAAGCATGGCGTTGAATCGCCAAGGCGGAGGCCGCCGTGTCCTCGCTTTCAACCAACTTGATTTGCGGGTAATCGTAAAAAAACTGATTGCACTGCAACAAAGCCATGGGGTGAGAATGCACTTCAGAGATTTGATCCAAAGTCTGCCCCGGCAAAGCCATTAAATGATGGTGGATCGAAAGGTAATATTCTCCAACAATGGACAATTGGTATTTGTCCATCAAAGCGTAGTTGGGTATGATCGAACCCGCGATAGAATTTTCGATAGCCATCACGCCAAATTCGGCACGCTGATCGACTAAGCTGTGTACTAAGGCATCGAAAGAAGCACAATCGACAAATTCAATGTCCTCACCAAAATAATCAAGGGCTACTTGATAGTGGTTGGAACCTTTAATTCCTTGGATGGCAATTTTGGTATTCATCAGGGCTAAAAAAAAGTCCCGCATCAGCGGGACTTAGTATTTTGATTGAGTTAATCACCTTACAACAGCCCCTTGCTTCTATCTGCATAGAAGTAAAAATAGCTGTAAAAAAAGGTGTTATTCATGGTGTTCACGTTATTTAATCGGCTAAATTATCATTTATATCGACACTGCCAAACTTCCGATTAAAAAATAGCTCAATTAAAACAAAGCACTGGCGATTTGTGCGATATTTTCACTTTTCCCCATCGAGTAGTAATGCAATACAGGCACTCCTGCTTCTTTAAGTTCTTTCGATTGGGCAATAGCCCACTCAATCCCAACCTGTTTTATCCCAGCATTGTCCTTGGCAGATTCTACCGCCTCCACTAATTCCTGGGGTAGATCGATTTTAAATACCTGAGGAAGAATACTTAGGTGTCTGCGCACGGCAAGCGGTTTAATCCCCGGAATAATGGGCACGTCAATGCCCATAGCCCGAGCGCTCTCTACAAAGGCAAAATATTTGCTGTTGTCAAAGAACATTTGAGTGACTACGTAATCCGCTCCAGCATCAACCTTTTCCTTTAGTCTTTTTAAGTCTGAAGCCATGGAGGGCGCTTCCATATGTTTTTCTGGATATCCAGCCACTCCAATACAAAAGGGCGTGGCCAGGGGTGCTTGTGGTTGATCGTGCAAAAATTGACCGCGATTGAGCTGGTCGATTTGCCTCACCAAATCCACTGCATACGGATGACCGCCCGTGGTAGGGGTGAAATAGGCTTCGTCGCGCATGGAATCACCTCGGAGTGCCATCAAATTATCGATGCCTAAATACTGAAGATCGATCAACATGTATTCTGTTTCCTCTTGAGTAAACCCTCCGCACAAGACGTGTGGCACCGTATCCACGTTGTACCGGTGTTTGATGGAAGCGCATATCCCTACCGTACCCGGACGCATGCGGGTGATTTTCTTTTCGTATAAGCCCGATTTCTGGGTATAGACGACTTCTTCTCTGGAGGTGGTCACATCGATAAATGGGGGTTTAAACTCCATCAATGGGTCGATGTTGGCATATAGTTCATCAATGCTTTTTCCTTTGACAGGCGGAACGATTTCAAAGGAAAAAAGCGTTTTTCCCTGTGCGTTTTTAATGTGGTCTGTAATTTTCATAACAAAACGATTAATCAGCAATATTAGGTGACAGCCATCTTTGGGCTTCGGCCAATGGAATGTTTTTTCTGCGCGCAAAGTCGGCAACTTGTTCTTGGGTGATTTTACCCAATCCAAAGTAACGGGCTTCTGGGTGGGCAAAATAATATCCTGATACAGAAGCTGCTGGCCACATCGCCAAACTTTCGGTCAAACGCACACCGATCGCACCTTCAACGTCGAGCAATTGCCATATGGTTTGCTTTTCCAAATGGTCAGGACAAGCCGGATAGCCTGGTGCTGGGCGAATACCTCTGTATTGCTCACCGATGATCTGGTTAATCTCTAGGGATTCATCAGAAGCATATCCCCAGAACTCCGTGCGGATTTTTAAATGCAACCACTCTGCCGCTGCTTCGGCAAATCGATCCGCAATCGCTTTGACCATAATCGAATTGTAATCGTCGAGTTGGGCCTCGTATTCTTGAGCCCACTCATCGGCGCCAAATCCTGCACTGACACAAAAACATCCTACATAATCTGTGATACCGGTTTCTTTGGGGGCGATAAAATCAGATAAAGCCATGTAAGCAACACCTTCCTTCTTTTTGGCCTGTTGGCGCAACGTGCGGAACGTCGCTCCGTTTTTCGGGAGCACTATATCGTCTTGATCATCGCTGTAGGCCTCAAACAATCCGTAAATACCTTTAACACTGAGCTTTTTCTCTCGGAGCAAAATATCGAGCACCCCTTGGGCGTCTTCGAACAGCGTTTTGGCTTGTGCACCGACTACCTCATCCGAAAACAAATCGGGATATCGGCCGTGTAGGTCCCATGACCTAAAAAATGGGGTCCAATCGATCAAGGGCACCAAATCTTGCAAGTCTATATCCAACACATGCACCCCTTTGTTTTTGGGCGCAGGTACCGCATACGATGACCAATCCAACAGCTGTTTTTGACTGCGGGCTTCGGCCAAGGTGACAAACTCTTTATGGCTGCCTCGGTTGTTAAATTTCTCCGCAAAATCGATGTACTCCGATTTGATTTGTTCTCTATAGGCTTCTTGGGTTTCTGGCTGAAGCAGGTTGCCCACTACCGTTACTGCGCGGGAGGCATCATTGACGTGTACAACCGTAAACGGATACTCAGGGGCAATTTTTACCGCAGTATGCGCCTTACTGGTGGTAGCTCCTCCGATCAATAGGGGCATCGTCATGTTTCTTCGCTTCATTTCTTTAGCGATATGAACCATTTCATCCAGAGAGGGTGTAATCAAACCACTCAAGCCAATGGCATCAACACCTTCTTGTTGGGCGGTATCCAGAATCTTCTCTGGAGGGACCATAACCCCTAGATCAATAATTTCATAATTGTTACAGGCGAGCACCACGGAAACTATATTTTTTCCAATATCATGTACGTCGCCCTTGACGGTAGCCATCAATATTTTACCTGCTGCTTGAGAAGCTGTGGCGTCATAACCCGCCAGGGATTGTTTTTCTTCTTCGATAAAAGGCAATAAATAAGCTACGGCCTTTTTCATCACGCGGGCGGACTTGACCACTTGAGGAAGAAACATTTTTCCACTGCCAAAGAGATCTCCCACAACATTCATGCCCGTCATCAAATGACCTTCAATCACGTGTATAGGTCTTTCGGAAGCCAAACGCGCCTCCTCTACATCCTCTAAAATATAAGCGTCAATTCCCTTGACCAGCGCTCTGGTGATGCGTTCTTGAAGGGGTTCTTCCCTCCATTGATTTTCTTGTACCTTTTCTTTTGCGGTCCCCACGAAGGACTCAGCAAAATTGAGCAAACGCTCAGTGGCATCGTCTCTGCGGTCGAGTATTACATCTTCAACATGTTCGAGCAAATCTTTGGGAATATCGTCATAGACCTCCAACATCGAAGGATTTACAATACCCATATTCATGCCTGCCTTGATGGCGTGGTAGAGAAACACGGAGTGCATGGCTTCTCGTACAGGGTTATTCCCTCGAAAACTAAAGGAAACATTACTCACCCCTCCACTCACAGAGCAATGAGGTAGATTTTGCCTTACCCATCGAGTAGCTTCAATAAAATCAATGGCGTTGCGGCGGTGTTCCTCCATACCGGTAGCCACGGGGAATATATTGAGGTCGAAAATAATATCTTCGGGAGGGAAATGTACTTGATCCACCAGCAGGCGATAAGAGCGCTCAGCTATTTCTAAACGCCGTTCGTAGTTATCCGCTTGCCCCACCTCATCAAAGGCCATGACGATCACTGCCGCTCCATATTGTCGAATGCGGCGAGCCTGCCATAAAAATGCTTCCTCCCCTTCTTTAAGACTAATCGAATTCACGACGCATTTGCCTTGAACCACTTGCAAACCTGCTTCGATAATCTCCCATTTGGAACTGTCGATCATGATGGGTACCCTGGCAATGTCCGGCTCAGCCACCACCAAATTAAGGAAACTGACCATAGCCTTTTTGCCGTCGATCAATCCATCATCCATGTTTACATCGATGATTTGGGCGCCACCTTCTACTTGTTCCCGGGCAATGGCTAGCGCTTCATCAAAGCGCTCCTCCTTGATTAAGCGCAAGAAAAGTTTTGATCCTGCCACGTTGGTGCGTTCACCGACATTGACAAAATTGGTTTCTGGAGTCACCACGAGTGGTTCCAAGCCAGATAAGTGTAGGTATTTAGGGGATGTAGTACTCATCGATCTAGATTTGGGTGCTTCTGGGTTTGGCTTGAGCAGCAATCCGAGCAATCGCTTCGATATGATCTGGGGTAGTTCCACAGCAACCACCGATAATATTGACCAAATTCAGGTCTAAATAATCTTGAATTTGCCCGGCCATATCCTCGGGAGATTCATCGTATTGGCCAAAGGCATTGGGCAAACCTGCATTGGGGTGTGCTGAAACGGCAAATGGGGCTTTTTTGGCGAGCACCTCCAAGTGAGGCGTTAACTGTTTAGCCCCTAAGGCGCAGTTAAAGCCGACAGACAACAAATCGGCGTGTGCGATGGAGATCAAAAAAGCCTCCGCAGTCTGTCCAGAGAGCGTGCGTCCTGATGCATCCGTTATGGTGCCACTCACCATCACGGGTATATCGCTCTTGCGCTCTTCTTTCACCTCTTGAATGGCAAACAACGCTGCTTTTGCATTGAGTGTGTCAAATACCGTTTCCACCAGCAATATATCTACACCGCCATCCATCAGGGCCTCCACTTGTTCTTTGTAGGCGATGCGCAACCCGTCAAAATCAATCGCTCGAAAACCCGGATCGTTGACCTCAGGGGATAAACTCGCCGTTTTGTTGGTCGGACCTATACTTCCCGCTACATATCGAGGCTTATCCGGTTGCTTTGCTGTAAACTCATCCGCGACCTCTTTGGCCAGTCGAGCAGAAACCAGGTTAATTTCCCGAACCAACGATTCCATATGATAGTCGGCCATCGCAATCGTGGTCGAAGAAAAAGTGTTGGTCTCCAGGATATCCGCTCCAGCGGCTGCGTATTGAGCGTGTATGTCTTTGATGGCTGCTGATTGCGTCAACGACAACAAATCATTGTTCCCCTGTAAAGGAGATTTCCAGTCCGCAAATCGATCACCTCGATAATCGGCTTCTGTGAATTTGTGTCTTTGGATCATGGTACCCATGGCTCCATCCAACACCAAAACCCGTTCTTTTAACAATAATCTGATATCCGGTTTTTTCATAAAATCTTGTCTAATGCTTGTGCGATATCCGACTGAATATCATCGATGTGTTCTAATCCCACAGACACGCGGATCATACCCTCGCCAATGCCTGAAGCTGCGCGCTCCTGGGGCGTCAACTTGCTGTGTGTTGTTGAAGCGGGATGGGTGACAATACTGCGCGTATCCCCTAGGTTAGCAGATAAAGAAAGCAACTCAATGGCGTCAAAAAACTGTCGTCCAGCTTCTAATCCGCCCTTTAACTCAAAGGCCACCACGGCTCCACCGGCTTTCATCTGCTTTTGAGCGATGTCGTATCTGGGGTGTGACAGCAAAAAAGGATATTTCACTTGAGCTACCTGTGGATGTGATTCCAAATAAGTCGCTAAAGCGAGGGCGTTGCTGCAGTGCCTATCCACACGCACTGCTAAGGTTTCCAAACTTTTGGACAGTACCCATGCGTTAAATGGGGACATAGCAGGACCCGTGATCCGGGCAAATCGGTACACTTGATCCATCAAGTCAGCCCGGCCCACTGTGATACCACCCAAAACTCGGCCTTGTCCATCCATGAGTTTGGTTGCGGAGTGAATGACCAAATGCGCTCCGTGGGCCAATGGTTTTTGCAGATAAGGCGAGGCAAAACAATTGTCGATGATTAAGATCAACCCGTGCTCTTGAGCGATTTCTCCCAAAAGGGATAAGTCGATCAAGTCGACACCGGGATTCGTCGGAGATTCCGCGTAAATCACCTTGGTATTGGGTTGTATTTTAGCGACGATTTCCGCTTTGGAGGCATGGACATCAAACAAAGAGGTCGTAATGCCCCATTTGGGGAAAAAATTAACATACAAACTATGGGTAGATCCAAAAACTGAGGCGCTCGAGAGTATGTGATCTCCCGATTGCAACAGAGCGGCAAATGTGGTGTACACCGCTGCCATACCAGAGGCAAAGGCAAATCCCGCCTCAGCTCCCTCCATCAAACACACCTTCTCGATAAACTCAGAAGTAGTCGGGTTGGAATAACGCGAGTAAATGTTGCGGTCTTTCTCCTCGGCAAATGACGCCCTCATGTCTTCGGCATCTTCAAAGACAAAACTCGAAGTGAGGTACATCGGCGTAGAATGCTCTAAAAAAGAAGAGCGTTCGGTCTGCGTTCTTATGGCTTGTGTTTCAAATGCTTTATCCTTCATGACTAACGATCTGCTATTCTTAAAATATCTCCAAATACACCGCGTGCGGTCACCGCAGCGCCGGCACCGGCCCCTTGAATCACCAAGGGTTGATCTCCATAAGATTCTGTAAAGATCTCGATTAAGGAATCAGAACCCTTCATCTGTCCTAAGGTACTCTCTTGAGGCACAGAAACCAAAGAAACACTCAGCTCGCCTTTAGTCTGCTGCAGATCACCGGCAACTTGACCTAAATAACGCAGCACATGACCGGGTTTTTGTTGGTCTTTAATCGATTGAAATGCTTTGTCCAACTCAGCTAGTCTGGACAAGAAAGTTTGCTTGTCCACTTGTTGTAAGTCCAGGGGTATCAAATTTTCTATAGCGATGTCCGAGAACTCATTGGCCAAATCTAATTCACGCGCCAAAATCAACAGTTTTCTACCCACATCATTTCCGGATAAATCCTCCCGTGGATCTGGTTCAGTATACCCTTTTTCCAAGGCTTCGCGCACCACTTCAGAAAACGGTCGGTCCTCTACAGAAAAATGGTTAAAAATATAACTCAACGAACCTGAGAACACACCGCGTATTTTGGTGATATTTTCTCCAGAAAGGTGCAAGAGTTTGATGGTGTCAATCAAAGGCAGACCAGCCCCGACATTGGTTTCATACAGGTATTGTTTCTGGTGCTGTTTCAGCACAGACCTAAGCTCTGTGTAAAAATCAAACGCCAATGTATTGGCAATTTTGTTGGAGGAAACCAAATCAAAGCCCTCCGCGATCATTTTGGGGTAATTTTTTACAAAACGAGGATCCGCCGTGTTATCCACCAATATGAGGTTCTCTAAATG
>JBEAQS010000109.1:0-5366 GCA_041163765.1 Bacteroidota bacterium
AACCGATTTTCCCTCCTTTAGCGTAGGGCTCAATTAGGTCAATTACCTTAATTCCAGTAAACAAAACCTCGGTAGAGGTCGATAAGTCTTCAAATCTTGGGGCTGGTCTGTGAATCGGCAAGCCGTTTTCACCTGACTTAGGCAGATTGCCGATACCGTCGATCGCATCTCCAATCACGTTGAACAAACGTCCGTATACATCACCTCCGATAGGTACTTGAATAGCACTTCCCGTAGGAGTTACTTCCATACCGCGGCTCAAACCATCAGTTGAATCCATAGAAATGGTTCTCACTGTGTTCTCGCCGATGTGTGACTGAACCTCAAGAACCAAAACGGTTCCATCTTTTTTGTTCACCTCAATCGAGTCATAGATTTTGGGAAGTTTTGCGCCGTTTTCAAAGGCGATGTCGACCACTGGGCCGATAATCTGAGCAATAGTAGCTTTTCCTTGAGACATTTGGGTGTTTTTAAGGCTGCAAATATAAACCATATATCGGTAAATAGAAAACCAAAATCCATGATAAATGAAAAATGAGCGGGGCGCCTATTGGCGCCCCGCATCAAAGGGTTTCCCCTAAATATCAACTACTTGTATTATTGGTTAAATACCAAAGACACATAATATTGAGAACCTACATTACCTGTACCAATCGCAGAGAAGTATTCATCCGCTAACAAGTTAGAAGCACCCAACTTCACGTTGGCTTTCCAAGCAGGAACATTAAGGTTTACTTGAGCATCGACTACGCTGAATGAAGGAATTGTTCCATCGGCAAAAGTAGCTTGCCACTCATAGCTGTCAGACCAACGATAATTAACGAAAAACCCTAAGTTTTTTACTACTTCGGTTCCGCCAAAGCTCGCTTTCACCTTGTGCTTAGGCGTGTTAAATCCAGCGCGGAAATCAGGATTGGCTGCTTGGTCAAACTCAAAATCAGCATAGGTATAATTCACACCCAACTCGTATTTCTTCATCAAGCGCACATCAACACCTGCATTAACTCCCAGTGAGGTGATGTCCACAGAACTGTTGGTGTAGGTTTGGAATGCTTGATAGTCTCCGTTTTGTAAAGCAAGTAGCGAAAGTGTGTTGTCGCCCGCTTGACCGTACTTAGGAACTAAAACAGTTTGGTTGGAGATAAAGTCTTGGAATTCGTTGTAGTACCCGCTGATATCAACAGTCACATTTTTGATCTGTCCGCGGTAACCCAATTCAAAAGCAGCGATTTGCTCAGGCTTAACTAATGGAACAAAAGTGGCCTTGGGCGCACCCGCTTGTACTGAGGATAACGTAAACGCGTTTTCATAGGCATCGCGTCCGTTCAAAGTGACGGTAGATCCACCTGCATAAGGCGCTCCAGCAGCCGAAACAGGCACTTGAATCGAATATCTATCCAAGTTGTCCGGAGAAGAACCCGCCAATAAAGCCGTACCTGCATTCAATCCGATATACAAATCCTGGGTGGTTGGGTTTCTAAATCCTGTTTGGAAAGATCCGCGGATGTTGTGGTTTCTCTTTTCGCCTGCAGTATACGTAATCGAACCTCTTGGAGAGACAAACCCATCAAACAATTCGTTTTTGTCATAACGCATAGACGCCGTAAACTTCATGCGGTCATCCATGGCTTTTTTCTGAATCTGGGTGTATACACCCATTTCTTTATACGCAATAGGGCCATCTGTATCTGTAAAGATAGTTCCCTGTGAGTTCAAACGGTATTCTCTAAAGGAACCCCCTACTTGAATATCTGCGAAATCTCCAGTTAAGTAGCTCAAGTTATAGTTGGCATCCACGTGTTTCAATTTGGTCTGGTCGATAAATCGAGCACCTGTAGATAAGTTACCGTCTTGGATGATTCTATTAAAAGTCTCGTTAAACCCTAGTGAACCAGGAAGTGGACGGCCTTGATCCGCTTTTGCTCTAGCCAATGCGTGAGCCGCAGTTTCATTGAATTGAATGCCTGTACCCATACCTAAACGGGCACCGATAAAAGTAGTTGCATAATCAGTAAACCACTGAGTGTCTGATTTCCATGCGCGGTTGATGTTGATCGCGGCAAAACGAGTGTCGTAAGAATCTCCCGCATCCTCGTTGGTGATGTACCCACGCACAAAGAAGTTGTCATTTTTCACTTCGAACTTGTGTTGTGACATGGTGAAGTTATCGATGTAGTAGCGGTTGGCTCCTTGGTAAATGGTTGACCCTTTACCTGTTCTGGTGTTGAAAATGAACTCCAAATCTGTGCCTTTTGGACGGTAATGCATCGCTAGGTCATACTTGACACTTTTGGCGTTGTAATCCGTTAAGTCTTGCTCTTCGTATCCAGTACGAGACACAAATGCTTTACCCACAGTTCCTGAGGGTAGACCGGCCAATGCGTCAAAGTTCAAGGTGGTAGCCACCTCATCTCCATACACGTTTAACCCGTTGTATCCAGGGTTGTTGGCTCTGGTTGAAAGCGGGTTGGCCAGATCATCTGTGCGCTCGGCGTGCCAGTCTTCACCGCGCATCGCAGCGATATTGATCTTGTAGGCAAACTCATCAGAAACTTTGTTGGCATAACGCACCGCAATGTCGTAGAACTGATTAGTTCCGGCATCTTTTTGAGAGGTCACCCCAGTGCGCACTAAGGCGCTTGATCCTTCTGAGTCAAAAGGATTTTTAGAGGTCATAAATAAAATTCCGTTAAAGGCGTTGGCCCCGTACAGTGCTGAAGAAGCGCCAGGAAGAATTTCCACGCTTTGAACGTCTAAGTCACTCATCCCCACCAAGTTTCCTAACACAAAGTTAAGCGCAGGCGAAGAGTTATCCATACCATCCACCAACTGCATAAAACGAGTGTTGGCAAAAGTAGCAAACCCTCTGGTGTTGATCGATTTAAAGGTCAATGAGTTGGTGTTAATGTCTACCCCTTTGAGGTTGACTAACCCGTCGTAAAAGTCTGCAGCCGTAGAGTTTTTGATTTCTTTCAAACCAAAACGCTCCACTGATACGGGCGATTCAAACAAACGCTCAGGAGATCTGGAGGCTGAGATTACGATTTCATCCAACATGGTGCTGGACTCGCTGAGCACTACACGGATGGATTGATCTTGTCCAGAGACAACCACGGTTGACTCCGCATACCCAATGCTGGTGATGCGCAAGGTCAAGGGAAATGATTTTGATGTAGTCAAGGTAAAGTTTCCGTCGAAATCAGAAACGGCCCCTTCTGTAGTGCCTACGACAATAATGTTGGCTCCTGGAATCGGCATCTGGCCCTGGTCGACCACAGATCCTTTAACATTGGTTTGGGCCCATGCAGTGGTAAATCCGCAAAATAATGCCACCAACAAAGTCAGTAAAAAGTTATTTTTCATGAGGTTGATTTTAGTTTTTATAAGGAAAGGTAGTTAATTTTTTGATATAACGATTTATTCCACCGTAACTGACTTGGCCAGATTTCGGGGTTGATCCACATTACAACCGCGCATAACTGCGATATAATAGGACAGTATTTGCAAGGGGACTGTGGTCACCATGGGAGTTAACGCTTCATGGATGTCTGGAATTTCCACGACGTGGTCAGCCAAGTTGGCGATGTCTGTGTCTCCTTTGCTGACGATGGCAATGATTTTGCCCTTGCGCGCCTTGATCTCCTGAACATTGGAAACAATTTTTTCGTAGTGACCTCTTTTGGGGGCAATCACCACCACAGGCATGTGCTCATCGATTAGTGCAATGGGGCCGTGCTTCATCTCCGCAGCGGGATATCCCTCCGCGTGTATGTAGGAAATTTCTTTGAGCTTTAATGCGCCTTCAAGAGCTACAGGGAAGTTATATCCACGGCCCAAGTACAAGAAGTTAGTGGCGTCTTTATATACCTCAGCGATTTTTTTAATCGTTTCCTCCGTTTTTAAAACAGTTTCAATTTTTGACGGAACTTGATCTAACGCGCTCAAAAAGGCGATAAACTCAGATTGAGAAATAGTGCCAATCGCTCGCGCCATTTTAGCGGCAATCAGCGACAGTACAGTAAGCTGAGTGGTAAACGCTTTGGTGGATGCCACACCGATTTCTGGACCAGCATGGGTATATGCGCCGGTATGGGTTTCGCGCGCAATGGAACTACCCACTACGTTACACACCCCGTACACAAAAGCACCGCGTTCCTTGGCGAGCTTTATCGCTGCTAAGGTATCGGCTGTTTCTCCAGATTGAGAAATAGCGATCACTACATCTCTGGAGGTGATCACCGGATTTCTGTAGCGGAACTCTGAAGCGTACTCCACCTCAACAGGTATGCGCGCTAGGTCCTCAAACAAATATTCAGCTACCAGACCTGCATGCCATGAAGTACCACAAGCGATGATCAAAATCCGGTCTGCGCGAACGAATTTTTCTAAATAGTCATCAATACTGGACATCTTGACCACGCCTTGTTCTGCCTGTAATCGCCCCCTTAGGGTATCGCGAACAGCATTGGGTTGCTCGAAAATTTCCTTGAGCATAAAGTGGTCGTAACCTCCCTTTTCAATCTGTTCCAGGTTGAGCTCTAGCTCTTGAATTTCCGGGTTATGGACGTGAACGTCGTCTTGAATTTTGCGCACACGCACCTCTCTGCCTAAGCGAACAATCGCCATCTCTCCATCTTCCAGGTATAAGGCGTTATTGGTAAATTCGATGAATGGAGTAGCGTCTGAGGCGATGAAAAATTCATCCTCTCCCAGGCCAATAGCTAGGGGGCTGCCTAGTTTAGCCACCACCAACTCATTGGGTTTATCCAGGTCAAACACCGCAATAGCATAGGCGCCAATCACTTTTTGAAGGGCGATTTGTACCGCTTTGCCCAGCTTGACATTTTCTTTAATCTTTACGTCCTCGATCAAATTGACAAGCACCTCGGTATCCGTGTCTGAATGAAACACGTATCCCCGCTTGGTCAACTCCCGTTTGATGGAATCGTAGTTTTCGATGATTCCATTGTGAATCAACGCTATTTTGCCTGAATTGGATACGTGGGGGTGAGAATTCACATCATTGGGTACCCCATGGGTAGCCCAACGGGTGTGTCCAATCCCTATTTTGGCAGTGCTTTTGGCCAATACCTGCGACTTGGCTTCTAAGTCGGAGACTTTGCCCTTGGTTTTGGTTACTGATAGGTCATCGCCGCAATAAAGCATGATCCCTGCGGAGTCATATCCTCGGTATTCAAGTCTTTTAAGGCCTTTAATCAGAATGGGGTACGCTTCTCTGTACCCGATGTAGCCGACAATTCCACACATAAGTTAAGGTTTGGTAGGTTATTGATTTGGGGTGTAATACACTTCTAGTTGCAATCTGCGGTCTTGGGGGACCGCAGTAGATGGGCCGTAAAGCACGG
>JBEAQS010000110.1:0-12243 GCA_041163765.1 Bacteroidota bacterium
CTCGGGTAATTTTACCTGTTTCAGACGAGCGAAGTATTCCCTTGCGTTTCGGACTTCGCCACAGGGCCGCTGTGGGGATCACAGAGAAAACAGATGCATTGGCCTTGGTGGTCAGTGAAGAAACCGGAAGTGTATCGCTGATAAAAAACGGAGAATTTGTGCTGTTTAAACACCTGGAGGAACTTAAAGAAATACTCAAGAATGAGCTGGTCTAGTTTTTTCTTTTTCAATAACTACTAAATCTCTTACCGCTCCCTTTTCCACGACAAATCGCAACATAGTGCGTTTTTGATGAAATCCAGATAGGCCGCAAGCCCCGGGATTCATGTGCAAACAATTTTTTTTCTTGTCCCAAATCACCTTGAGAATGTGCGAATGTCCCGAGATAAACAATCCAGGATTATGGTGTAACCAAAGCTGATTTACTCTGGATTCATACCTCCCAGGATATCCGCCGATATGAGTCATCCAAACGTTTAATCCCTCGCACTCAAAGCTATTATCTAAGGGCCAGGCGCCCCGAATAGCTGCTCCATCGATATTTCCATACACACAACGCAGGGGCTTTAAGGCCTGTATTTGATCGACCACCAAGGGATTCCCAACATCTCCCGCATGCCAAACTTCATCGGATTCGCTGATATGCTGGGCCATCCAATCGTCAAAAAAGCCATGGGTATCCGAAAGAAGGAGTATTCTTTTCATGCTATAAAGGTAAACACTGAGCTTTTCACACCCAAGAGGCAGGTGGTTTTCTACACTACCTTATATTTGCAAAAAAAACTTTGCGCTATTTCTTACAGTGCGCCTATGATGGCGCTCATTTTTCAGGGTGGCAAAGACAACCCAATGCACCTAGTATTCAAGAAGCCCTAGAAGAGGCCCTTAATCTGTTGTTGGGTGAGCAAATCCCCATAGTAGCTGCTGGACGCACTGATGCTGGGGTTCACGCACGGCAAATGTATGCCCACTTTGACTATGCTGAAATCGAGCACCCTGATTATCTGGTCCACCGACTCAATGCCTTTCTTCCCAAGAGTATTTCTGTGCAGCACATCATTCCCGTACACGAAGAGGCACATGCGCGATTTGATGCTACCTCGCGCAGTTATCAGTATTTGATCAGTCGCGAAAAAGATCCCTTTCTAGCTGATTGGTCCTATGGTTTTTACCAACCGTTAGCTATTGATTTGATGAATCAGGCAGCGCAGTTATTGCTTCATCACCGTGATTTCGAATGTTTCTCCAAAACGCACACGGACGTCCACACCTTTAACTGCACGATCACGCACGCTCAATGGCGTGTCGAAGGAAACCTTTGGATTTTTGACATTACCGCAGACCGATTTTTGCGCAACATGGTCCGCGCTATCACGGGAACACTGCTTTGGGTAGGACAAGGAAAACTAGATCTAGCCGGTTTTCAGGAGGTCTTAGACCGTAAAAATCGATCCCTAGCTGGTCCTTCAGTCCCCGCAAAAGGACTATATTTGACTCAGGTATTATATCCCTATCTCCCCCCGACAAACCGATGAGCGAAGTAAAAGGAAATCCATTTGACAAAACCTTATTAACCAAACTATTGGCCTATTCCAAGCCCTATAAATGGGTGTTGGCTATGGTGACTCTTACCGCTATTTCCCTATCTGCTTTTGCCGTCTATCGCCCCATGTTGGTCGGTCGCATTGTCGATCAGGCGATTAAACCAAAAAATCCTGAGGAATTATGGCACACGATCCTATTGGTTTTAGGCGTGCTAATACTTGAAGTGGTCAGCCAGCTTTCCTTTAACTATTTGGCCAATTATCTGGGAGAATCGGTGATTAAAGACATCCGAGTAAAACTATTTAAACACATGGTGCGTTTTAAAATGACGTACTTCGATAGCTCCTCGATTGGCGTATTGGTCACTCGAGCGGTAGCCGACATGCAACGCATAGGTGAAATCTTTAGCCAAGGTTTATTTATGATCGTATCCGATGTACTCAAAATGAGTGTCGTTGCTCTGGTTATGCTGGTGGTTAACTGGAAATTATCCCTCATTGTATTCGCTATTCTGCCCGTATTGCTCTACGCAACACGCTTGTTCCAAAAAGCGATGAAAACAGCGTTTATTGAGGTCAGGACTCAAGTTGCTGCACTTAATTCATTTGTCCAAGAACGCGTTTCTGGAATTAAAATCGTACAGCTTTTTGGACGAGAAACTCAAGAAGAGGCCTCGTTTAACGTATTGAATAAAAAACATCAAGATGCGTGGATCAAAACAGTTTGGTACAACTCTGTGTTTTTTCCAGTCGCTGAAATCGTATCCTCGATAACCATTGGATTAATTGTTTGGTTTGGGGCCATGCAAAATTTAGGGGTAGTTGACCGATCTGAATACGGAACCATTTTTAGTTTTATTCTGCTCTCTGAAATGCTTTTCAGACCACTCAGGCAAATAGCCGATAAATTCAACACCCTGCAAATGGGTATGGTAGCCGCCGATCGCGTATTTAAAATCTTGGATGCTGATCACGAAGTTGAATTGGACGGAAAAATAAAACGTTTTCCCCTGCAAGGAAAAATTGTGTTTGATCAGGTAGTATTCGGATATAAACCCGATCAAGATGTGTTGCACGGAATATCCTTCACCGCTGAACCGGGACAAACCATTGCTATAGTAGGTGCCACAGGTGCTGGAAAATCTACCATCATCAACTTAATCAATCGCTTTTACCGCATTAAATCTGGACATATTTTCATCGACGACGTCGACATACACGATTTTGAACTCAACAGTCTGCGCTCAAATATGGCCGTGGTACTTCAAGATGTATTCTTGTTTGCCGATACCATCGAAAATAACATCACCTTAAAGAACAGCCAAATTACGTTGGCCGAAATAGAAACTGCTGCTAAAGCCATTGGGGTCCATGATTTTTTCATGAAACTACCCGGTGGGTATCAGTTTAATGTTAAAGAGCGCGGGGGCATGCTCTCTTCAGGTCAACGTCAATTACTGGCGTTTTTACGGGCCTATGTCACCAATCCGAGCATTCTTATTCTCGATGAAGCTACGGCCTCTATTGATGGTTACTCGGAGAAATTGATTCAGGAGGCGACGTTAAAAATCACCCAAGGAAGAACTTCTATAGTGATTGCGCACAGGCTAGCTACGATCCAAAAGGCGGATAAGATACTGGTCATGGATCAGGGAAAAATTGTAGAAATGGGTACCCATGACAGCCTCATAGCTCAAGGAGGATACTACACCCAACTATATGAAGCGCAGTTTACCGAAGCTTAATTTTTAGACATAAAAAAACCCGAAGTTTCCTTCGGGTTTTTTCGCACTAATACAACTAAGTATAGGTTTTTACCGCAATCGATCAACTGATTTTACGAGGTCTTCGTCCTTTTGGATGGATTTGTTGGCCATCACCAATAAAACGATAGAAAACAAAGGAACGAACACCGCAATACCCTTCAACGAAGACGAATCTTCTCCGGATAGGTTAAGCGATAGATATGCGAAAAATCCCATTAAAAAAAGTTCCAGCAACAAGTTAATACGATTGAGAACCAATTGTTTACTTCGCTGCTTGTATTGAAATACACTAACCAAGGCTAGTGTCGTTGAAACGGAGAACGTACCCCAGATAACCTCATCAGGGACTGTAAAGATATCGATTATTACAGACGCGTCAAGGGGTTGATAGAAAAAAATACCCAAACTATTGAGCAACGCTATTAAAATCAAATAAAGGGTTTGGATTCTTTGGATCATTTTAATTCTGTAAAGCTTTTTACAAAAATAGAATTCTTTTTTTCGGTAATGTAGCCTAAATATTCAAAATATATTCCTAATATTGTGTGTCTTTGCAGCCTATTTCTACACGGCAACACTCCGACTAATTTCAAATAAGACAATCAACGAACCGAAAGGTTCCCTCCTACTCATTTTATTTAACCGCATTACATGTTTGACATCGATGTATTAAAAGGAAAGAAACTTCCTGAGCTTCAAGAAATTGCAGCAAAACTGCGCATCGCGCAATTCAAAACCCTAAAAAAAATGGATTTGGTATACCAAATCCTAGATGTACAGGCTACCCAGCCCGGGGATTTATCGAATATTCTGACCCAGGACGTTCCCAAACCCGCACCGGGTAAACGAGGAAGGCCTCCCAAAAAACAAACCGAAAGCGTTTCTTCAGAACCAGGCAGTACCCCAGAGGTAACTTCTTCACAGGATGTGGTTGCTGACAAGCAACCTCAGGAGCGCTTCCAACGCCCAGAACGTCAACCTAGACCTGAGCGAGCACCCAGACAAGAAGATGGAGGACGCGTGACCAACTCAGCTCAGGGACAACGACCCGAAAGAGAACCAAGAGCCGACCAACCTAACCGGTTTGATCGAACTAAAAATCAGGCGGGAAACCGTGAAGGTCAAAATAGTCCGAGAGAAAATCAACACGGTTCCAGAGACGGACAAGCCGGGAAACCACCACACCAAAACCGAAACCAACCCAACCAAGGTCCCAAGACCCACACGGAGAAGAACTTTAACTTCGACAAAGAACTCAAGAACAGATACAAACAACCCGAATACGAGTTTGACAGTATTATTGCCTCTGAAGGGGTACTGGATATGATGCCTGACGGATATGGGTTTCTAAGGTCGTCTGACTATAATTACCTTGCTTCTCCTGACGACATTTACGTATCTCAATCGCAAATCAGACTTTTTGGACTGAAAGCGGGTGATACCGTATTGGGCGAAGTTAGACCTCCCAAGGAAGGTGAAAAATACTTTCCGCTCATCAAGGTTAATAAAATCAATGGTCAGGATCCACAAGTAGTTCGCGACAGAGTGGCTTTCGAACACCTAACCCCACTTTTTCCCCAGGAAAAATTCAATTTAGCAGATCGTCAAAGCAGCGTCTCCACGAGAATAATGGACTTGTTTTCACCGATTGGTAAAGGTCAAAGAGGAATGATCGTGGCTCAGCCTAAAACAGGTAAGACCATGTTGCTCAAAGACATCGCCAATGCGATTGCCGCCAATCATCCTGAGGTCTATCAGATCGTTTTGCTGATTGATGAGCGTCCTGAAGAAGTAACGGACATGCAGCGCAATGTACGCGGAGAAGTCATCGCTTCCACATTTGACAAGGAGGCAGCAGAACACGTAAGAGTAGCTAACCTAGTGATAGAAAAAGCCAAAAGATTGGTGGAGTGTGGACATGACGTGGTCATCCTACTCGATTCAATCACCCGATTGGCTCGAGCCTACAACACTGTTCAACCAGCCTCTGGAAAAGTACTTTCCGGTGGTGTTGATGCCAATGCGCTCCACAAACCAAAAAGATTCTTTGGTGCCGCTAGAAATATAGAAAACGGTGGCTCGTTGACTATTATCGCCACGGCGCTTACCGAAACAGGATCTAAAATGGACGAAGTGATTTTCGAGGAATTTAAAGGTACCGGAAACATGGAACTCCAACTCGATCGAAAAATTGCCAATAGACGAATCTTCCCAGCGATAGACCTCACATCGTCCTCTACCCGTAGAGACGACTTGCTGCTCGACGAAAACACCTTACAACGCATGTGGATTATGCGTAAATACCTTGCCGATATGAATCCGGTAGAGGCCATGGAATTTATGGAGCAACGCATCAAACAAACCAGAAACAACGAAGAGTTTTTGATGACCATGAATCAATAGTTCCCTAGATACCAAACTAAAAAAGCCCTCCTAACGGAGGGCTTTTTTTTGTGAAAACAAAAAAACAATTAAGCTAGTGCAGCTACTTGTTTCATCAAAGCGCTTTTCAAGTTAGCGGCTTTGTTGTTGTGGATGATGTTGTTCTTGGCCAAACGATCGATCATACTAACCACTACTGGAAGTTGTTTCTCAGCATTGGCTTTGTCTGTCTCCCCGCGAAGTGCTTTCAAAGCATTTCTCATGGTTCTGTGCTGGTAACGATTGCGCACACGTGCTACTTCGTTTCTTCTGATTCTCTTTAGTGCAGACTTGTGATTAGCCATAGTTTATTATTTAATAGTCGTAGCGCTATGCGCGTTTTTTTTGTAGTCCGTAGGGGAATCGAACCCCTGTTACCAGGATGAAAACCTGGCGTCCTAACCCCTAGACGAACGGACCGGGTGTTATTTCATTAAATTTTGTAGTCCGTAGGGGAATCGAACCCCTGTTACCAGGATGAAAACCTGGCGTCCTAACCCCTAGACGAACGGACCAAACGATTGCATAAATGCGGATGCAAAAATACAACTATTTTTTACTCTTACAAGTGGTCAACAGTTTTTTTTATTGCTTAATACGCTTTGGCAAACAATACCCTACGGGTTGATTTTTTCCCCGTGTAAACACAAACCCCCTCTTCTGCCGAACCATCTAGAGGGATACAGCGAATACTAGCCTTGGTCTCTTCTTTTATTTTTTCTTCTGTCTCCGGAGTACCATCCCAATGCGCTGAAATAAAACCACCGTGATTGTTCAACACCTCCTTGAATTCATCGTATGAATTAACGGGGGTAATGTGACTTTCCCGGTAGGCCAAAGCCTTTTGGTACATGGTATCTTGAATGTCGTTCAACAAGTTTTTAATATGGTCTGAAATACCTTCTTGAGGCAAGGTCTCTTTGGTCAGCAAATCCCTTCGAGCCACTTCATAAGTTCCTTGCTCCAGGTCTCTAGCGCCAACAGCTAAACGCACAGGCACTCCTTTTAGCTCGTACTCATTGAACTTAAAGCCAGGCTTTACGGTATCTCTAGAGTCAAACTTAACGGATATCCCTAATGATTTTAACTCCTTCATCAACGGTTTCACATGTTCGTGGATTTGATCCAGCTGCTCTTCCCCTTTGTAGATAGGCACGATGACGACTTGAATAGGCGCCAGTTTTGGAGGGAGCACCAATCCTTGATCATCGCTATGGGTCATCACTAATGCACCCATTAATCTGGTAGAAACACCCCATGAAGTAGCCCAAACCAGTTCCTGCTGCCCTTCCTTATTCACATACTTAACGTCAAATGCTTTGGCGAAATTTTGACCTAAAAAGTGTGAGGTACCCGCTTGTAGCGCCTTTCCGTCTTGCATTAACGCTTCGATACAATAGGTTTCCACCGCACCAGCAAAACGTTCAGAGGCAGTTTTTACCCCCCGAATGACCGGAACTGCCATCCAATTTTCCGCAAAATCAGCATAAACCTCCATCATGCGTTCTGCCTCTTCGATGGCCTCTTGTTGGGTAGCGTGGGCTGTATGCCCTTCTTGCCACAAAAATTCAGCGGTGCGCAAAAACAAGCGTGTGCGCATTTCCCAACGCACCACATTGGCCCACTGATTGATCAGAATAGGCAAATCTCTATACGATTGAATCCACCTGCGGTAGGTGTCCCAAATGATGGTCTCAGAAGTAGGTCGTACAATCAGCTCCTCCTCTAATTTGGCCTCTGGATCTACGATGATTCCGTTTCCGTCTGGATCATTTTTTAGCCGGTAATGCGTCACAACAGCACACTCCTTGGCAAATCCATCTACGTGACTCGCTTCTTTACTGAGGTAAGATTTTGGAATAAACAGAGGAAAATAAGCGTTTTCGTGACCAGTGTCTTTAAACATCTGATCCAAGGCAGCCTGCATTTTCTCCCAAATAGCGTACCCATAAGGCTTAATCACCATACATCCACGCACACCTGAATTTTCGGCCAAATCTGCTTTGACCACCAATTCATTGTACCATTTTGAATAGTCTTGGGAACGAGAAGTTAAATTTTTACTCATGACTTTACTTTGGCACAAAACTTGTAATTTTAAAGGCAAATAAGCCTTGCTCTATGGGCTGTTTGTTTTGTGAGGTACAAAATTACAGTTTTTTTGCAGGGGTTTAATATTCCAAGCCTATGAAATCACCTATATTTTCTTTGCTCCGTTCCAGTGCGCTTTTTTCTCTACTCGCACTTCTTTTTGGATCTTGCTCCGGCATGTTTCCCATTGTTTATTATTACGAGTCAAGTCCTACTGGTCAGTACAGACAAGGACAGCCTGCGGATGAATACAGTCAGTATTTCTCTGACAAAGCAGCTGAGTACAGTCAAATCTTGAATAGTGACCCACTTGATTTTGATGGTCAAAACGCTATTCCCTCAACGACTACTAACCAAAATAATTCATCGCTTACCATCAGTATTAATGCTGCTCCAGCTTGGTATGGAGGTTCCTCTTGGGTGCGCCCATGGAGAACCAGCAGTTGGATTTTTTATGATCCTTGGGACACATGGAGCTGGAACCGTTGGGGTTTTTACGATCCTTGGGGTTGGAACAATTGGGGCTATGGAGGTTGGAATAACTGGGGTTGGGGGTTCAACAATTGGAACTACTGGGGTTGGAATAGTTGGGGACCAGCAGTTGCTTGGCGTCCCATTTACACCAATGGCTACAGCAGCTATCGATATCCAGAGGCGATTCGCGGTAGAAACAATATAGATCGTTCTAGATACAGAACGCAAAATAGCTACAGCAACTTGTATTCAAGAAACAACACCAGTAGATCCAACAACAACTGGAGCAGAAGCTCATCAACCTACAGGACCTACCAACCGTTAACCGATCGATACAACAACAGCACGAGATACAACGAAACCAGAAGCAGCAACGCGCAAAGACAAAATTCATCGAATGGGCGATCTAGCTTACGTGAGATTATTCGCCAGTATAACTCAGGAAACAATGCGCCTACCCGAAACACCTATACAATAGATCAGGTTCCTGGGCGCAACAATGGTTCATCGACACCAAGCACACCGAGTTATCGTCGAGAGACCCCCGCCAGATCTAGCGCCCCCACAAGAGTTTCTGCTCCTGTGCGCTCAGCGCCCACTAGATCTTCTGCTCCTGTGACGAGATCCTCTGCACCAGTTCGGGGAAGCCAGTCATCGGGCCGGCCCAACAACCAACAGTAATTAGGTAAACCCAAGCTCTTGCTTGGGTTTATTTTTGAAGTGTCTTTTGGCTAGAATCACTATCTTTGCGTTCTATTTGAATCAACGATTTATGAAGGATCAATCCCTTGGATTTAATGACCTAGACCGCACTGAAGAGGACCACATGAGTGCCAATGAGCAAACTCCATTGAGGGAGGATGCATTTGCCTTGAGCGATGAAGAAAAAATAGAGCGCATCAAACAAAGTGTTTCCGATATATTATCCACTTTGGGGATGGATCTGACCGATGACAGCATTAAAGGCACCCCCAATCGCGTGGCTAAAATGTTTGTGAAAGAGATTTTTGGTGGACTAAATCCAATAAAAAAACCGAGCTCCTCTACTTTTGAGAATAAGTACAAATACGGGGAGATGTTGGTGGAGAAAAACATCACCTTATATTCTACCTGTGAGCACCATTTATTGCCCATCGTAGGTAAAGCTCACGTAGCGTACATCTCAAACGGCACTGTAGTTGGATTGTCTAAAATGAATCGCATAGTTGACTATTTTGCGAAAAGACCTCAGGTACAAGAGCGACTCAACATACAAATCGTTCGGGAATTACAGCAAGTATTAGGCACTGAAGATGTAGCTTGTGTGATAGATGCCAAACACCTATGTGTGAATTCCAGAGGTATTCGCGACATTGATTCCAGCACGGTAACCGCTGAATACGGGGGAGTGTTTAAACAACCCGATGTTCGTGATGAGTTCTTAAAATACCTTCAATTGCCTTCACTAGAACGCATATAATATGGCCTTGTACACCTCCAATTCACTTTATGTTACCAACTCACTCGGAGGACAAAAAGAGTTGTTCACGCCGATTCTTCCTGGATATGTAGGGATGTATGTATGCGGACCAACTGTCTACAGCCAAGTGCATTTGGGTAACTGCAGAACCTTTATGTCGTTTGACATGATCTACAGATACCTAAGACACTTGGGGTACAAAGTGCGCTATGTGCGCAATATCACCGATGCGGGACATTTGGAAAATGACCAAGACCAAGGAGAAGATAAAATTGCCAAAAAAGCGCGTTTAGAACAGTTAGAGCCAATGGAGGTAGTTCAGCGATACACGCTGGATTTTCATGCTACACTGCAACAATTCAACTTGTTACCGCCCAATATTGAACCCACAGCCACTGGGCATATTGTAGAGCAAATTGAAATTGTAAAAACCATACTCGCTGAGGGATGGGCCTATGAGGTAAATGGGTCTGTCTATTTTGATGTAGCTGCCTTTGACCAAAAACATCAATACGGAAAGCTTAGTGGGCGTAGACTGGAGCAAATGATGGCCAATACCCGAGACCTTGCCGGACAGGAGGAAAAACGAAATCCTTTTGATTTTGCCCTTTGGAAGAAAGCAGAACCTCAACATATCATGCGTTGGGCTTCGCCTTGGGGGGATGGATTTCCAGGATGGCACCTGGAGTGTACCGCCATGAGCACCAAATACCTGGGCACCCAATTTGATATACATGGGGGCGGTATGGACCTTAAGTTCCCTCACCACGAGTGTGAAATTGCTCAAGCAGAGGCGTGTAACCATACGTCTCCAGTCAATTATTGGCTACACGCCAATATGCTGACCCTCAACGGAAAAAAAATGGCTAAATCGACTGGGAATAATCTATTGCCTGGAGAAATTTTTTCTGGAGAAAATGCCCACCTATCAAAACCTTATGCGCCAACTGTAGTCCGATTTTTTATGATGCAAGCCCACTATACCTCTGTGCTTGATCTGAGCGATGAGGCGTTAGGTGCGGCAGAAAAAGGATACAACCGATTGATGGACGCATGGGAACTACTCACTAAGATACAGGCCAGTTCATCCAGTCAAGGATTTGATGTAGCGCTTTGGCGGGAAAAATGCTACAAAGCGATGAATGACGATTTTAATACTCCGGTATTAATCGCCCATTTATTTGAGGCAGTCAAACAAATTCAACTCCTGGCACAACAACAAATACAGCTGTCCGAAACTGATCTGGCATTGCTGACCAAAACCCTTAATGAGTTTGTTTTTGATGTGTTGGGCTTGGAGACCAAGCCAGCTGTAGAGTCCGATTCAAAGAGAGTTCATGGATTGGTTCAACTGTTGATACAACTTCGCAATGAGGCCCGTCAAAACAGAGAATTTGCCCTTTCGGACCAAATAAGGGATGCGCTTAGTGAACAAGGTGTTCAGCTGAAGGACACGAAGGATGGCACCCAATTTACGCTAGAATAAAGGCTGATGCATCAGGACAAACCATCCCCTTGGACCTGGCCTTTTCTAAAGTTGATTACTGGTTATCAGCGTTTTGTATCTCCTTTGCTCCCACCCTCATGCAGATACCAACCTACCTGTTCTCAGTACAGCCTGGAAGCGTTGATCAAACACGGATTGCTTAAAGGAGGTTGGTTGGCCATCAAAAGAATCCTTAGCTGTCATCCGTGGGGGGGACACGGGCATGATCCGGTACCTTAACCTTCAGGGCACATCTCCCCTAGTTTAATTTATTATATTGCTTAAAATTTCACTTATGCATGCATGGAGCATTATCTGGAACCCAGATGACACTTTGTTTACACTTGGATTCTTGCAAATCAAATACTATAATTTGTTGTGGATCACCGCATTTGCCGCTGGCTGGTATGTCATGAAGCAAATCTTTCAAAAAGAAGGAAAGTCCTTAGAGCAATTGGACAGCCTATTCATTTACACGGTGTTATCGACCATGATCGGCGCTCGATTGGGGCATGTACTGTTTTATGACTGGGCTTATTACCAACATCATTTGGTGGAAATTCTGCTTCCCATCAGAGAAAATGCGCAAGGAAGACTTTTTGGATTGATTTCGGGTTATTCATTTACGGGATTTGCCGGGTTAGCTAGCCATGGGGCGACGATAGGTATATTGATCGGCTTGTATTTGTATGTGCGTAAATTTCCAGACTTGAAATTTTCCTGGATTTTGGATCGGATTGTGGTTCCTGTAGCACTGGGTGCGTTCTTAGTCAGGTTAGGCAATTTTTTCAATTCAGAGATTATAGGTAAATCCGTAGAAGGCACGTTCTGGAGTGCGACGAAATTTGTTCGTGCTAGCGAAGATATGCCTGCCTATAAGGCTATGTCCTTAACCCAACAAACTACTCCAGAGGCCGCTTATGCACTGATTGGATCCGACCCCAGGTACGCTTCCATACTGGAAAGTATTCCTTTTAGACATCCTGCCCAACTCTATGAGGG
>JBEAQS010000111.1:0-9991 GCA_041163765.1 Bacteroidota bacterium
CAGTGTGCAGATTATTGTCTCCATGGTGCCTGCTGCATTGGTTGGGGTGTTTTTTGAAGCGGAACTCTCTGCGTTATTTGACGGAAGTGTGCTTTTTGTCGGATGGATGCTTTTGGTTACAGCGGCTTTACTCGCTTACGCTGACCGGGCCCAAAGCGGTGAACACAAAATAGGAGCGCGACAAGCAGTCATCATCGGGATCGCCCAAGCCATTGCCATATTGCCGGGTATTTCTCGTTCAGGAGCCACCATAGCTACCGCTTTATTGCTCAGAACCAATAAAAGTCAGGCGGCTCAATTTTCCTTTCTCATGGTCGTTCCTTTAATTTTAGGCAAAGTCGCCAAAGACCTCATGGAAGGTACCCTAACTGAAGTTTCTATGGATTGGACCCCCATCATCGCTGGAGGCATCGCCGCGTTTGTCAGCGGATGGTGGGCCTGTACCTGGATGGTTCAATTGGTGCGCAAAAGCAAACTGACCTATTTTGCCTGGTACTGCGCCATTGCCGGGGTAACCGCAATCACGGTAGGCACCTTAGTAGCATGATATCCTGGAGCGCAGAAGAGGTACTCAACGGACAAGTGCTGCTCTTGGATAAACCTTTGGGCTGGACTTCATTTCAAGCCGTTAATGCTGTAAAGTGGTCTTTGCGCAAGGCCTTGGGGCTTAAAAAATTCAAAATTGGTCATGCCGGCACCTTGGATCCATTGGCCAGTGGGCTTTTGGTGATCTGTACCGGGAAAATGACCAAACAAATAGACACCTTCCAAGGGCAAACCAAAACCTATACCGGTGTGATGAAACTTGGGGCTACTACCCCATCCTACGATCTGGAAACGCCGATAGATCATACCTATCCCACCGAACACATCGATCAGACCAAGATTGAAGAGATCATTCCGCAGTTTACCGGAACGATTTGGCAAAAACCGCCTGTGTTTTCCGCATTAAAAAAAGAGGGACAGCGTTTGTACGAGCTAGCTCGTCAGGGAACTGAAGTAGAAATCCCCGCCAGACAGATCCACATTTACGAATTAGAACTCGGGCCTTGGACCGCTCCAGAGTTGCCTTTTTCTGTTCAGTGTTCCAAAGGGACGTACATTCGATCCTTGGCATTTGATATCGGTGCAGCGCTGAACAGCGGGGCACACCTGACCGAATTAAGGAGAACCCAAATAGGTGATTTTAGCGTGCAAGCCGCCTGGAAGATCGAAGACTTGAAAAAATCACTGGGCCTAGCGGACGAACCGGAAAAAAAACAATAAAATGGAATGGGGGAATAGCCAAATAAAAGCATTGGCCATAGCTACTGGAATCATGGGTAGCATCGTGCTTTTGTTGGGTATTCGACTGCAAAGTCAGGCCCCGACCGACGTGTTTATGGCGGAAATTGATTTTCAAGAGCCTCCACCTCCTCCTAGTCCAGAACCCGAAATACAGCTTGCCGATTCAGAGCTAGAGGTGCCTGAACCGACCACGCTCCAAGCGTTTAATACCGAAGAAAAAGAAACCAAGTCCTCGGCCCCCGAAAAAAGCCCAGCAGAAACCGACTTCGAGCAAGCGGAAAAAGCGCTGTGGGCCCAAGGTCCTATCGGTTCTGATTACGCCCTCAAACTCAAAGCTATTCAAAGGCCAGATGTCTTGGAGGAGGTAGATCCCAAGGAACTCTCTGAAAAGGTATACAACAAACCACAAAACACGCGAATTTGGTATAGCTTGGTGGGGCGAATGCATCGGTACATCGCTGTCCCCATTTACATTTGTCCCTCAGGAGGAAAAGTAGCCGTTCGCATCAAAGTCAACGAAAAAGGGCAGGTCGTGGAAACATCTATCGACCCCAAGCAAACCACTACTGACAACGGTTGTTTGTTGGAGAATGCACAAAAATACGCGCTGCAGACCTTGTTCGACCCCTCCGAGAACAGCCAACAGTGGGGCACCATTTATTACTTGTTTTCCCCTCGCTGATCGCAGTATTTAGCTCACAAATACAAGTTCCATAACTGTTCCTTGTGGTCCGGTTTTGGCCACGCGCACCCACCCTTTATGGTAGTTCACGACAATGCGGTGAACCAGAGAGAGTCCTAACCCCCAGCCTCTTTTCTTGGTGGTAAACCCGGGTTGAAAAATCTTTTTAACTGCCCTACGCGGAATACCTGGGCCATGATCTATGATGCGTACGGCCATACCTTGGGGGTGCTTTAGAAGCTGGATAGTCAACAAACCCTTACCTTGCATCGCATCGATGGCATTTTTAAGCAAATTCTCTAAACACCAGGCATACAAAGGTTCATTGAGCATGATCGCTGCCTCAGGTACCTGGATGTCCCAGACCAATTCGATAGACTCTGGCCATCGAGGCTTCAGGTAATCAATGGCTTTTTGCGTAGCCGCTACCATGGGAACCATACTGAGTGTAGGCTGGGTACCGATCCGGGCAAATCGATCCGTAATCAAATGCAGTCGTTCCAAATCTCGATCGATTTCTTGACCAATTTCAGGGGCCAATCCTTGGGCTTTGAGCAAACCGCTCCAGCCCATCAGTGCACTTAATGGCGTGGCAATCTGGTGGGCCGTTTCCCGGGCCATCCCCGCCCAAAGCTTATTTTGAGCCGCAATTTTGCTGCTTCTGTGGTAGATCATCACCAGTCCAGCAAAAAGCAACAAGACCAGTAAAAGAGCCCAAGGGTAATAGGCCAGCTGCTGGGCCAGCGGAGCTGGCCCCCAATATAGCGTGGCCAAAACAGCGCCGTCGACTTCCATGACCAACGGGGTATTTTCTCCAGCGTACTGATCGATCAAATTTTTTATCTGTACCGTATCCTCGGCCACTTCTGGGGGGAGATTATTGACTGAATAACTCCCATCTCTATGGGCCAAGACCATGGGGGTTTGGGTATTGGACTGAAAAATTTTAAGAATAAGCGGCCCAAGGCTTTCACTCGGGTCCATACCCATAAACTGACTTTGGGCCAGTGCCCAAATCTCCATTTTGCTTTGCTGTTCAGCGCGATAAGCTTCTAGAAATGACCGAGTCTGCCAGAGAATGAGCCCGACAATAGCCAAAGCGATGCCGGTCAGCATCAATCGGCTATAGCGCGTAATTAGGGTACGTAGGGTCATCATATCCGCGTCAACTAGGGCCCGATGGAGTTAACTTTTTGTGACGGGCCTGGCTAAAGATAATTGAATCCCATGATTTTTTGCGTTAACTTGCCCCCACAAAATTGAAGTTATGGAAGTGATTGGCACGCTTAAAAAAATTGATGAGACCAAAACATTTGGAGCAAAAGGGTTTAGAAAACGCGAGGTGGTCATCCTCACAGAGGAGCAGTATCCTCAACCCTTAATGATTGAATTTGTTCAAGACAAATGCGATTTACTCGACCGTTTTTCAACGGGTCAATCAGTAAAAATATCGATTAATCTCCGCGGAAGAGAATGGGAAAATCCACAAGGCGAGGTGAAGTATTTTAATTCTATTCAAGGTTGGCGCATTGAATCCAATGCAGTGACTCCTAGTCAAGACCTTCCGGAAATGCCTGCGGGACACGCTTTTCCCCCTGCTGACGCCTACAACCAGGACGAAGCAGATGATTTGCCTTTCTAGGCCGTTATATTACTGTTGACTGAGCGCTGATTTAATCCGCTCGGCAACTGCTGCAAAAGCCTCCTGAGAGAGGCTTTCTTTTTTGCCAAAAGTGGCATCGGCCATAGTGTTCAGCGGTATTAAATGCACGTGAACATGGGGAACTTCTAATCCGATAACGGTCCACCCCACGCGCTTGCACGGTATAGCTTTTTCGATCGCTAGGGCAACGCGTCTAGAAAACTGCATCAGGGCACCAAACTCAGATTCCGTCAGCTCGGTGATTTTATCTACTTCTCGTTTAGGGACGCACAGCGTATGTCCAACCGCGTTGGGATGTACATCTAAAAAAGCGATGAACTCTGGGGTTTCATCGATCAAATACGCGGGTATTTCTCTTTGGATAATGCGGGTAAATATACTGGCCATACTTAGTTTCTGGTGATCTCGACAATTTCAAAAGTGATTTTTCCGTTGGGCACCGCAATTTCTGCTGTTTCACCCACTTTCTTACCGAGCAGTCCTTTGCCAATTGGGGAGCTTACCGAAATCTTACCGGATTTCAAATCCGCTTCGCTTTCTGCCACCAACGTATAGGTCATTTTGGCTCCATTGGCCAAATTCTTTAGGGTCACCGTAGACAACACCAATACTTTGGAGGTATCTAATTGAGATTCATCGATCAAGCGCGCACTGGAGAAAATCTCCTCTAACTTGGCGATTTTAAGCTCCAATAGACCTTGGGCCTCTTTGGCTGCATCATACTCCGCGTTTTCGGATAAATCACCCTTATCTCTGGCTTCAGCAATTGCCTCGGAAGCCTTAGGGCGTTCTACATCCCTGAGGTAATCTAGCTCCTCTTTTAGTTTTTTTAACCCTTCTGCGGTATAGTAAGAAACATTACTCATATCTTCACACTTTAAATCAAAAAATCCTCTGGCACAGAGGATTTACACAAATATACAAAAAAACAAATCAACGTGAAACGTCTGGTTTTCATAGCCTCTGTGTTGTTTTTTGCTCTGGGATGCACCCCGGAATACGGCCAGAGAAACCCCTACCTTCAAGAGGTTCGGTTCTCGGTGGAACTCAACCTAAACTTACCCGCTTACGCCCCTTTACAACAAGTGGGAAATCCCGTATTGATCACTTCTCCAGGGGTGGGCACCCAAGGGGTTTACGTCATCAATACAGGATTTGACCAGTTTCGCGCCTTTGAGGCGGCTTGCCCCAACCATGCGCCAAATACGTGCTCTTTGCTGAAATTATCCGGACAAAACGGTGTTTGTGGGTGCGAAGGGTACACGTATACCTTGTTTACCGGGCAGATGCTCGAACGTCCCAACGACGGAAAACGCTACTACGACCTGCTGTCGTATCAAGCAGAACTCTTTGCCAACACCTTACGGGTATATCAACCGTAATCGAACTACCAGGCCATTTCGAGTCCTACCAAAAAGTTTCTTCCTGCCTGGGGATAAAATCCGGCACCTTCTACTGTAGTGACTGCGCCGGGTGTTGACCAGGTGTCGTCATAGGTATAGTAGTACCCATTGGTGACCAAATCGCGGTTCAACAGATTATTTATCATCGCGGAAAGGGTGGTTTTTGGTCCATACGCGGGGGTAAATGTTTTACTGGCCACTAAATCCCATTGGGTATAGGCGGGTAAAAGGCCTACCTCGGACTTGGTGTTTCCCAAATACTGTTGACCTACATGCTGGGCCGCTAGCTGGATTCTGGTTCGGGGGTCTGGTGTCCACACCCAAATACTGCTGGCCACCACCTCAGGCGATAAGGCAATCGGAGTGTCGTTTAAGGTGCGTACCCCACCGTTCCAAGCTTCTCTATAGGATTGATTTCTGTGTCTGGATAAACTCAATGAAGACTGCCAAGACCACTGGGTGTTGGGGCTCCAGTTTACTTGGGTTTCCCAACCGGCTCTGTAGCTTCGGCCCACATTGGCTCTGATGGGAGCTCCCACTTCATCAATAGCGCCGGTAAGTACCAGCTGATCGGTGTAGTGCATGTAAAACAGGTTAGACTGCGCCTGTATTTCTGGGGTAGCCCAACGATAGCCCCACTCCACATCCCTAAGCGTTTCTGGTTTTGGACTTCCATTTTCATAATCGGTTCTGTTGGGCTCTCTATGGGCCACGGCATAGGACATATACCACTCCGAAAGTAGATTTGGCTCCTGAGCTGCTGTCCAAGTCAATCCAAATTTTGGATTAAAAAACCCAAAGACATCATCGATCACTGCTCCAGTATCTACTTGAGTGTCGTATCGAATACCGCGGTATTGCAGATCTGCAAAACCAGTCCAGTCTTCGGCCAATCCCCACTGATACTTACTCCAGGCAGACCACTCAGTTTTTAGGGCATCGTAAAAATAATAGGGCGTTCTCGGGTGGCTGTTGCCCGCTTGCTGAGCCCAAATCACTTGGCCAAAATGATCGCCTTGATATCGGCTAGCTGCAGCGCCAAACTGCACAATTTCTCGCCCTCTTTGTCTAAGCATTGAGGCATTGGCCCCATAAAATCGATTGTATAGCCACTTGCGACGCACCAAATCCGTAGTTACCTCAGGAGTAAATCCATAGTCCCCAAGCAGCGCATCTTCTTGAAATTCCTCGTAGTACCCACGACCGCGCGTAAAGTGAAGGGTCGTGTTCAACGACCAATCACCAGGCAAATCCTCATACCAAAGCCATTGGGCGTGGTCCTGTTTGTAGTTGTCTTCCTGTTTGTCGTAGAAACGCAAAACCCCCGAATCATCGGTATACGCGCCTGCTGGATTAAATCTTCGATTTTCCGCCAGCGTGAACGCGTCTATACCATACCATGCTTGGTAGGTGACTTCGTGGCCGCCAAACAAAAGCCCTTGAATCTTGGTGTTTTCGTCCTGATATCCGCCTTGTAAGAAATAAGCGTTTAGGCGCGCACTGGCCCGATCGATGTACCCGTCGGATACGATGCGCGACAGCCGCCCTTGAAGGCTCCAATGGTCCTTAATCAGTCCCGTGCCAAAGGACATATTGTTTCTCCAAGTGGCAAAGCTACCCGCAGAGGCTTGCACAACCGCATACGGTTGTTCCGCTAACTGGGTGGTAGAAAGGTTTAAGCTGGCTCCAAAGGCCCCTGGGCCCTGTGTGGAAGTACCTACACCACGTTGAAGCTGTAGGCTAGAAACAGAAGAGGCAAAATCGGGCAAATTCACCCAATACGTACTGTGAGACTCCGCGTCGTTATAGGCCACCCCATTGATGGTCACATTGACCCGTGTCGCATCGCTGCCCCGCACCCGAATACCGGTGTACCCGATACCCGTCCCCGCATCAGAGGTAGTCACCACCGAAGGCATCCAACGAATTAAAAACGGCAAATCTTGTCCCAAGTTCACCGGGGCAATGTCCTGTGCCTTGACTTCAGAATAGGTCACCCCCATTTTTTGGTTGGCCCTAACCGCACTGACAAAGACCTCTTTGAGCTGAACTTCAGCCCCTGGCAAGGTATCCAGGTTTTGGGAATTGGGGGAATTTTTGGTGTTTTGGGCCCAGAGTCCGGTACCCAACAGCCCTAAGGCCGCAATCGTCAATAATGGTTTCATCCGTAAATAGTTTACGAATAAAAGGGGTCATTATTCTTGGTTTAACTGAATTTTTGCAGCAGAGCTGCTGGTTCCCTTGGCAGCATTACCCGCCCAGGTTCTATGGGTATAATCTCAGCCTTTCGGCACCCCTTTGAGACGGGTCAAAGATACATCGACTTGGTCAAAAAACAAGCTTATTTTTTTTGAGCCAGCAGTCTGTCGATTTCTGACACCGCTTGGGCCAATCGCTCTTTTTTCCCTCCGCTTAACAAAACATAGGGCCTTTGGTATTTTTCTAAGGTATCCTTAAAGTAGGCAAACATTTTTTCGCGCTCCAAGGGCTTGTCCCTTAAATCGTCTGCCTCCCACGGAATATCTATGTTGGTCAGAAAATATAAATCATAGGAGTTTAGCAGCGCGTTTCGCTCTAGGATCGGATCGCAATAACCCAAATAATAGGCCTCGGAGTACACCTTGGTTTCCAACAGGTCAGTGTCACAGATCAGGAGTCGATCCGCCTTTTTGGAGAGTTTGTTTTCCAGGAATATTTGCCCCTGAGCGATGGGCAATAAATCTTGAGGCTCACAGGTTTTTCGCTCCTCGTTCCACTTGTCCTGTAAGTATTGTCGGGCATATTCAGGAACCCAAAGGGTAGAATAATAGCGTGCTAGCTGTTCGGAAAGGGTGGTTTTCCCCGTTGATTCAGGTCCAAAAAGGACTACTTTAACGAGGTTTGAGGGGTCCTGTCGATATTGTTCTTCCATACTCGGTAACCCGCTAGGGCAATGGCGGTAAATACCGCATATTGAAAGGAGGTAAAGATAAGACCTTTGTACCAATATAAAGGAATAGAAATCACGTTGCCGACGATCCAAAAAGTCCAATGCTCCATTTTCTTGCGCGCCATCAACCACATGGCCACAAAAAATAAAGCCGTGGTCAGCGTATCTGCATAAGCCGTCCAACTGGTCCAACGGTCGTAATACAGATAAACCACCACGACACAAAAGCTGCTGCCTAAGGCCAACACCAAGGCCCACCAGCGCTCACTGGAAGTCATCAGGGAGATGGGACGCTGATCAGCTTCTGGCCCGTGGACCCGCCAATACCACCATCCGTAAATACTCATGGCTACGTAATAGGCGTTGATCATCATATCGCCCAACAAACTGTATTGAGCCAAAAGCCATACATAAATACCAGTACTGACAATACCCGTGGGGAACACGGCGATATGTTGTTTTTTGGCATACCAAACCGAAGCCATGCCCAGTAGAACAGCCAATAACTCTAGCCCTATCCACACTGGGTTACCCCCGCGATAAGGGGCTGACAGTAGTTCCCACCAAGTGTTGTTTTCCATCTTGTGCTATTTTATGTGTTCTGCCAAAGCGAGGTGTTGGTCTTCCCAACGATAAAAAGACACATCGCAGGGCAAATCCTTATCCGTGTGAATCACCCCTAAGGCGTTGTCCATGCCTGGAGCCCAGGGAGCTACTTCCAATCCATGCAAAAAAGAAATGCCCGGAACGTCAGCACTTTTGTACAGGGCCTCCTTGGCACACCATAGGTCGGTGAGTTCTTCCACACTATATGAGTCTGGAGCGACTTTAGGGGGGCTGAATTTATGGGCGATGCGCAAAATTTGAGGGCGCTGCGCTTCTACATCTACGCCCACAGGCACTTCTGGATTCCAGGCTAGGGCGGTATATTTATGGGTATGGCTTAACGATACCCAGCCGTTATGGTACACCATCGGCCGACCATTCGGGGAATAATACACCGACAAGGGATCGAGACCCACCTCGAGCATCAAGTGCCTCAAGCTCCAAAAAGCGGCCCGCTGTATCGGGGAATTTATCTGGGACAATCGGTGACGCTGAGTTTTTTCTAAACGGCTGAGCGTCAAGGATAACTCTTCTTCCGTTTCTGTCAAAGACCAAACCGCAAGGCGGGTAGATCTAGGCGAATCAATCGAAAAAAGTTTGGGCATTTGTTGGGGGAGTTTATACCTTTGACACCTCCTGTAAGGGAGAAACTACTAAATTATTAATTATTAAGTTATGTCTGTTCAAATCACGCCCTTTGTTCCCTACAAAGTTAAAGACCTCAGCCTGGCGGCTTGGGGACGCAAAGAAATCCAACTAGCTGAGGCCGAGATGCCTGGACTTATGGCGCTTCGCGAAGAATTCGGCCCTAGCCAACCCCTGAAAGGTGCGCGTATCGCAGGCTGTTTACACATGACCATCCAAACCGCAGTGTTGATCGAGACATTGGTCGCTTTAGGCGCTGAGGTCACTTGGAGTTCATGCAACATCTTCTCTACCCAAGACCACGCTGCTGCGGCCATCGCTGCCGCAGGTATTTCTGTGTACGCTTGGAAAGGGATGAATGAAGAAGAATTTGACTGGTGTATCGAGCAGACCTTATTTTTTGGAGAAGGCCGCCAACCGCTCAACATGATACTAGATGATGGTGGAGATTTAACCAATATGGTCTTGGATCGCTTCCCTGAGTTGGCTCCTGGAATCAAAGGTTTGTCTGAAGAGACCACCACCGGAGTACACCGTTTATACGAACGCGTGAAAAGCGGAACCTTGCCTATGCCTGCCATCAACGTGAATGACTCGGTAACCAAGTCTAAATTTGACAACAAATACGGGTGCCGTGAATCTGCTGTGGATGCAATAAGACGCGCAACAGATACGATGTTAGCGGGTAAAAAAGTGGTCGTATGTGGCTACGGAGACGTGGGCAAAGGAACTGCTGCTTCATTTAGAGGAGCTGGTTCTATTGTCACCGTAACTGA
>JBEAQS010000112.1:0-17765 GCA_041163765.1 Bacteroidota bacterium
ATGATTTTTTTGGCTTCCGTATTGACGATTTCGTTTTGTTGTTCGGGATTGAACCCAGTGGCAATAACCGTTACAGCGATGGATTCGCCGAGGTTAATGTCCTCACCTACCCCCATGATGATGTTGGCGCATTGGCCCGCCTCAGCCTGAATGTAGTCGTTGATTTCTCCAATTTCATCGATGGTAATTTCGCTGGTGCCTGAAACGATCAACAACAGGACGTTTTTAGCGCCAGTGATCTTGTTGTCGTTGAGCAGTGGAGAATCCAAAGCAGAAGAAATAGCTTCCAAAGCGCGGCCTTTACCGGTAGCTCGGGCTGAGCCCATGATGGCTGAACCGCTGTTGGCCAACACGGTTTTTGCGTCGCGCAAGTCAATGTTTTGGGTGTAGTGGTGGGTAATTACCTCAGCAATACCTTTGGCCGCTGTAGCCAACACCTCGTCCGCTTTTGAAAAACCAGCTTTAAATCCAAGGTTTCCATATACCTCACGCAGCTTGTTGTTGTTGATAATGATCAAAGAATCAACGCTCTGTCTGAGTTTCGCAATACCCGCTTGCGCTTGGTCATTTCTCATTTTACCCTCAAACAAAAATGGGGTAGTGACGATGCCTACGGTTAAAATATCCATTTCCTTAGCAGCACGAGCGATCACAGGAGCTGCCCCAGTTCCTGTTCCTCCACCCATACCCGCAGTGATAAAAACCATTTTGGTTTGGGTGTCGAGCATCGCGCGGATGTCTTCTACACTTTCTTGAGCCGCTTTTTCACCGACCTCAGGATTGGCCCCAGCACCTAACCCTTCGGTCAATGAAATACCCAGTTGGATTTTATTGGGCACCGCTGAATTATCTAAGGCTTGCGCATCCGTATTGCAAACCACAAAATCGACACCTTTAATGCCTGCTTCAAACATATGGTTGATGGCATTGCTACCACCACCGCCAACACCGATGACTTTGATCACGTTGGATTGGTGTTTGGGAAGATCGAATTGAATGTGGTCTAGGTCGTGAAAGGACTCGTTCATAAAGGGGCTGTATTACGGTGTGTTATTCTGCGTCGTTTAAAAAAGTAATAAAGCGTTCAATCCAACTGTCAAACGTGGATTTGCGCTCTTTTTTCTCTGGCTTTGGGGCGGCTGTTTCCTGATTTGACTCAGGGCTAGCGACTGTGTCTACTGCTTCAGCGGGAAGTTCATCAGCCTCATTCGAAGAAGATGCATATTCCTCTCCTACTGACGGATCCCCCATCGGCTGAATCTCTGGGCGATTTTTGCGGTCCTTTTGGATCGCATGCATCAACAGACCTACTGCTGTAGCGTATACCGGACTGGTTATTTCTTCGTTGGAATCTCCCGCCAAATGTTCGTTGGGATAACCGATGCGGGTGTCCATGCCCGTGATGTACTCCACCAACTGTTTGATGTGCTTTAATTGACTACCTCCTCCGGTGAGTACAATGCCTGCAATCAATTTCTTTCTGGGATCTTCGTGCCCGTAATTTTTGATCTCGACAAATACCTGTTCGATGATTTCCACCACACGAGCGTTGATGATCTTGGACAGGTTTTTTAAGGTGATTTCTTTGGGGTCTCTACCGCGAAGCCCTGGAATGGAGACAATCTCATTATCCTTGTTTTCGCCCGGCCAAGCAGATCCGAACTTCATTTTGAGGAGTTCAGCTTGTTTCTCAATAATTGAGCAGCCGTCTTTAATGTCTTCCGTGATCACGTTTCCACCGAATGGAATCACTGCCGTATGGCGAATAATTCCATCTTTAAATATCGCTAAGTCCGTGGTTCCTCCACCTATATCGATCATGGCGACACCTGCTTCTTTCTCCTCCTGACTTAAGACAGCGTTGGCGGAAGCAACTGGCTCTAGGGTAATATCAGACAGATCTAACCCAGAACTCTTAATGCACCGGCCGATGTTTCTGATCGAAGACACTTGGCCGACGACCACGTGAAAATTGGCCTCGAGACGTCCACCGTACATTCCGATGGGTTCTTTGATTTCTGCTTGACCGTCAACCTTGTACTCCTGCGGCAAAACATGGATGATTTCTTCCCCAGGAAGCATCACCAATTTATGCACTTGCCTGGTTAAACGATCCAAATCATCCTCAGAAATCACTTCCTCAGAATTTGGTCTAGTGATGTAATCCGCGTGCTGTATGCTTCTGATGTGTTGTCCGGCGATACCGACCACTACATTGGATATTTTAAGTCCTGAGTCAACCTCCGCTTGGGTCACCGCTTGTTGGATAGACTGTATGGTCTGGGTGATATTGTTCACAACGCCTCGGTGTACCCCTAGGCTTTTTGATTTACCCACTCCGAGGACTTCCAATTTACCGTACTCATTCTCGCGACCTATAATGGCCACAATCTTGGTGGTTCCAATGTCTAATCCTACTGAATAATGCCCCTGTTCCATATACTATTTTATCCCTATTGCTTGATGATCAAACGATAAATCAATCTTCTTATAACGCACAGGAACTGTGTCCTGAGCTAGTTTATTATTTATGGCCACAAAACGCGCCATTTTACTTTCTAAATCACTCAAATCCCCCAAGTGCACTTGGTACTCCACGGCGGCTAGCGCTAGGGTGAATTGGGCGTTCTTTTCAATGTGCACCCCGATCAATTGCTCGCGGAGCACCTTGTTTTGTCTAGCAAAAGCCAACAGTTCGTGACAGGCCTTTATGGTCTGCGGGTTGATTTCCCCGGTAACTAAGGGCACCCTGGCTGTGTGCAACCCAGAAAGCGGCATGGTCCTGCCTCTGCGATCTAGATAATACGCACGCGTGCTATCTACCACCCTGGCCCAAGGTTGTTTTTGCGTCAACTCCGCCCTAAGTTGCCCATCTACAGTCACATAGACTTCGGCTTTTTCGAGCATGGCGTCCTGAGAAAGCATACTTTCGAGCGTACTCAAAACTAATTTTTCTTTAGGGGCGTTTGGGTTGGCGGCCCATTTTTGTATTAACAATTTATTAACCACTTCTGTGTTGGTGTAATGGTTTTCTCCAGGTGTAAATGAGTACTGAAGATCAGACCATTTCGGTTTCGGGTGCTTGTGCTGCGACCACCAATAGCTCCCTACCAAGCTGGAACCCACCACCAAAATCAACACTATCTTTAACCACTTTTTCACAGCAAACTCTTTTTAATTTCTTGAGCCAAAACCCCGATATCTCCAGCCCCTAAAACAACCAATAGTTCTGGTTTTACCTCGTGAAGCAAGGGGATTACCTCTTGCTTGGCACAACCAACTGCCTGGGAGTGATTCATCAGCGACAACAAATACTCTTTATCGATACCCGGTATAGGCAATTCTCGTGCGGGATAAATATCCAGCAGGATCACCTGATCGAAACGCCCCAATGCATCCGCAAAATCTTGGGCAAAATCTCGGGTTCTGGTAAATAAATGCGGTTGAAAAACGACTGTTTTACGTCGCTCTGGATAGGTTTGTGCCACAGCGCGATACACCGCCTCAATTTCCGTTGGATGATGGGCGTAATCATCCACCATAACCAAATCAGGTCGGTTAATTTCTATAGAAAACCGCCTTTGAACTCCAGAAAATTTTTCGATGCCTCGAATCAATGCCTTGGGATCCAGCTCCGTTTCCATACCCAAGGCAAATGCGCCCAGCGCATTCAGCGCATTGTGAACTCCGGGCAGGTGCCAACTGATATCCGCCCAATATCCCTGAGGGGTCTGGATGTCGAAATAGATCTTTTCATCGACAACTCGATGATTCACCAACCGATAATCCACACTGGGGCCCTCTCCGTAGATCACTGCCTGATCTAGATCTATACCCGTAACGGACTCGTGAACCACCAGTCTTTTGGGGGTAGTCAACAGGTCGGCAAAATCGGCAAATCCCTGAAAAAAGGATCGGCGATCTCCATAAATATCCAAGTGATCAGGATCGATATTAGTGATCAAAGCCGCTTGAGGAGTAAGCTGCAAAAATGAGCGATCGAACTCGTCAGCCTCGACCAAACTAACCTGATTTCCCAGGTTGATGTAATTGCTTTTGAACTGATTGGCCACCCCACCCAAAAAAGCGGTAAAGGGACTTTGAGCCTCGACTAACATAGCCGCCAGCAAACTAGACGTAGTCGTTTTGCCGTGGGTTCCTGCCACTGCGTAGCAATAGGTGGGACGGGTTACAGCACCCAAAAGCGCTGCCCGTTTAATCTGCGTATACCCGTGCCCCGCAAAATAGCCCAACAACACACTGTTTTGTGGGATCGCAGGCGTATATACCACTAATGTAGTGGCTGGGTCTAGATAATCTGAGGTTAATACCTCGACTTGATCATCAAAGGAAATCTGGATGTCCTGATCCGCCAATAACGCCGTGATTGTGGAGGGTGTTCGGTCATAGCCCGCTACCCGGAACCCTTCCGCCTTGAGGTACTGGGCTAGTCCAGACATCCCAATGCCCCCTATGCCCAGGAAATAAACCGATGTATAGGAGGAGAGATCAATCATGGAGTTGTTCAAGTATATGTTGGACAATATGTTGCGTAGACTGGGTAAAGGCACACTGCCCTAAACGCGCTCCCATAGCTGCCGCTGCCTTTGGATCAGCTATCCATTGGGTAAACACCTCGGCAAATCGATGGGAATCTCGCTCAGCCAAAAGCAACGCGGCTCCTTGATCTACCATGGCCTGCGCATTTTTGGTCTGGTGATCTTCAGCTACGTTCGGCGAAGGGATCAACAAGACTGGTTTGGCCACTAAAGCGAGTTCTGAGACCGTTCCCGCACCAGCTCGGGAAATAATCATATCCGCACAGGCATAAGCCCAGTCCATTCGATCGATAAATGGCCATACCGCGATATGTTCCTGACTCATGGGCACATACTGGTCTTTATACAGGGCACCGCACTGCCAAAGCAATTGGATATTGGCCGCAGAAAATAGCGGCAGGTGATCTGCGATGATTTCATTGATTTTTCGGGCGCCCAAACTACCTCCCAAGACCAATAGCGTCTTTTTGTCTGGATTCAAACCCCAGTGAGCCAATCCTTGAGCTCGTTCCTGAGCACCCACTTTGATCGAGGCGCGTACAGGGTTTCCGGTGAGCACGGTTTTATGGGCGGGAAAAAACTTTTCCATACCAGGATAAGCCACATAAATGGATCGCGCCCCAGCGGCCAGCCACTGATTGGTTTTACCCGCATACGCATTCTGTTCCTGCACGAAATAAGGAATACCCATCCAGCCAGCCACCTTAAGCAATGGACCTGAGGCAAATCCCCCCGTACCAATTACCGCCTTAGGCTTGAAACGCCCTAGTATCCACGCTGATTTGATTAAGCTAACCACTACCTGTACGGGAAACTGGAGCAACTTAAGACTCAACGTTCTGGAGAGTCCCGCAATCCAAAGCCCGTAGATCTGGTACCCTGCTTGAGGCACCCGAGTCATCTCCATTTTACCCAGCGCTCCCACAAAGATCACCTCCGCCTCAGGCTGGGCTGCTCTGAGTCCATCCGCTATAGCGATGGCTGGGTAAATATGCCCGCCCGTTCCACCACCGGATACTATGTACCTAGGCTTCTTCACTCAATACATTTAAGGGGTGATCACTATCCTGTTCCCCAGGAGTTGGTTGGTCTTTTCGACTGGCGCTTAATATCATACCTAAGGCCAAACAAGTCATCCAAATAGAGGTTCCTCCACTGCTGATCAAAGGCAGTGTTTGACCGGTAACCGGAAGAAGAGCTACAGCTACACCCATATTGATAAACGCTTGAAAGACTATGGGAAGTCCAAGCCCAATTACCAACAATTTAGCAAAAGCCGTGGGCGCATTATAACTGATCAACACAATACGCAGGAGCACCAATAAATACAGAAGCACCAAAAATCCAGCAAACACCATTCCGTACTCTTCAACGATAATCGCAAAAATAAAATCCGAAGAACTCTGGGGTAGAAAGTTTTTCATCACGCTTTTACCCGCACCCAAACCAAAAATTCCTCCGGTAGCAATAGCTGTTTTGGCTCGCTGCACTTGATAATCTGCCTCCGTAATTTCATCGCTAGAGAAGGACTCGATTCTGCTGACCCACGTGTCCACACGGTTGGGAAACATATCCGGAAAATTCATAGCCAAAATGATGAACAGCGCCCCTGCGGCGGCTCCTGTAGCGGTCATCACCACTAGGTACTTCAGCGGGTATCCCCCTACAAAAAGCAACAACATCACCAGCATAAAGATCATCAGAGCCGTAGATAAGTTGGCTGGAAAAATTAATCCTACCACGGTAATTACGGGAAGCCAAAGGGGAACCAGCGAGGAGACAAATGTGATCTTCGCATCCCTTAATTTACTCAAATACCGGGCTACATAAACCATAGTCACTACCAAAGCCAACGTAGAGGTTTGAAAGCTGAGTCCTATTCCGGGTATTTTGATCCAACGACTCGCATTGGCCCCATCGATGGTACTTCCCTGAGTCAGGGTGACCGCCAACAAAAGAATAATGATGGGCATTCCCAAAAATGAAAGCCCTTTGAAATAATTGAGCGGAACGCGATGAACGGCAAACATAATTCCAAACCCGATGGCCAACATGGCGGCGTGCTTGAACAAATGGGTGGTTGTAGAACCGGTGTTGGCCACATAAGCTAGATTGCTCGAGGAACTGTAGACGGGCAAAAATGAGTAGGCAGCGATAAAAGCCACCAGCGCCCAAAGCGTCTTATCTCCGGATATCTTGGCAAATAAAGTGGACAAAGGCCCCATACTACAGATTTTTTACGGCCGCTTTAAACTGATCACCGCGGTCCTCATAGTTTTTAAACAAATCAAAACTCGCACACGCAGGAGAAAGCAATACCGTATCTCCACGCTCAGCGATTTTATAGCATACTTGAACACATTCGTTCATGTCATAGGTCTCCACCACCAAATCCACGACGTTTGAAAAGGTGTCTTTGATTTTTTGGTTATCCAATCCCAAACACACAATCGCTTTTACTTTTTCGCGGACCAAGGGCATCAATTCCATATAATCATTGCCCTTATCCACCCCGCCAACAATCCACACAATGGGAGTTTTAACACTCTCCAAAGCATAGTAGACCGCATTGACATTGGTCGCTTTTGAATCGTTGATGTAGTGGACATGGTGTATCTTAAGCACCGACTCCAAACGGTGGGGTACCCCTTGAAAGGTTTGCACACTTTGTCGGATGGTTTCTTTTCGGATGTTCACCAAACTGGCTGCTGCAGAGGCGGCCATGGTGTTTTTGATGTTGTGAATGCCTTCTAATGCCAGGGTATCAACTTCCATAGTATAATATGCTTGAGGTAATTTTACGTGAATAGTTCCTTGGTCCATCCAAACGCCAAAATCAAGTACCCTGAGGGCAGAAAAAGGGATCAGTGTGGATGCCAAAGTGTTTTTGGATATAAAGTCGTTAAGCGCGGGATCATCCGCGTCATAAATGAGATAGTCCTCGGCTGTTTGATTCATGGCGATGCGGAACTTGGCCGAGATATAGTTTTGGATATCGTACTGATACCGATCCAGGTGGTCAGGTGAAATATTGGTGATCACCGCCACGTGAGGTTTTAAGGTTTGAATGCCGTCGAGTTGAAAACTGCTCAACTCTAGTACATACATCGGCTGAGGATCTAAGGCGACCATAGCGGCAAAACTGTTTCCGATGTTGCCGGCCAATCCACACGCAACACCATCTGTCACCACCAAGTGATGGGTTAACAAGGTGGTGGTGGTCTTCCCGTTGGAACCTGTAATAGCCACTATAGGACTATTGGTGTAGCGGGCGCCTAACTCGATTTCAGAAATTACAGGAACGCCTTTTGCTAGGTATTGCGCCACTAAAGGTGCGGTATCCGGAATGCCTGGGCTTTTAACTACGAGGTCCGCTTTGCTTAAATCTGGGTGGTTGTGTCCCATATGCTCCCAAGCGATACCCCGCTGATGTAACGTCTCCTGGTGCTTGGCTGAAATAGCTCCTTGATCGGAAACCAAGACCTGGTAGCCTTGTGCCTGGGCCAATATCCCAGCACCAACGCCACTTTCTCCTGCCCCTAAAACAACCAACAAAGACATACTACCTAATTTTCAAGGTGACTATAGTGATGATGGCCAGCGCAATACCCACGATCCAGAAACGGGTGACTATTTTGCTTTCGTGATACCCCATTTTTTGGTAATGATGGTGCAGCGGAGCCATTTTAAAGATGCGCCTCCCCTCCCCAAACTTCTTTTTAGTGTATTTGAAATAACCTACCTGGAGCATGACCGACAGGGATTCTGCGAAAAAAATACCGCAAAGCACAGGAATCAATAATTCCTTGCGCACAATCAACGCGATTACGGCAATGATTCCTCCAATGGTCAAACTACCTGTATCCCCCATAAATACTTGGGCGGGATAGGCATTGTACCAGAGGAACCCGACCAACGCTCCCGTAAATGCACCGACAAATACCACAATTTCGCCAGCGCGTGGGATGAACATGACGTCCAAGTAATCCGAAAAAATGACATTACCCGAAATCCAGGCCAGTATCCCCAGGGTCAAAGCAATAATGGCTGAGGTGCCTGCGGCTAGTCCGTCAATACCATCGGTGAGGTTGGCCCCATTGGAGACCGCGGTCACAATAATGATGACTAGAGGAATAAATACCAGCCAAGCGTATTGAGTTGCTTCATCACCCATCCAACCGATCAACTGGTCGTAGGAAAACTCATTGTTTTTGACAAAGGGTATGGTGGTTTTGGTGGATTTTTGAGCTGGAGACATCTGCCCAAGGCGTGTGGCTTGAGCGATACCCTGATCCCCATTGGATTCCACAACCACTGTTTCGTAGGCGTCGGTCTGCACCATTTGCCCATTAGTGCTCAGGTGTGTTCTCATGGTCACCTCAGGGTGAAAATACAAAGTGAGTCCGACGATTAATCCCAGACCTACCTGTCCCAAGACTTTGAACTTTCCTTTGAGGCCTTGCTTGTCTTTTTTAAATACCTTGATGTAGTCATCGATAAAACCAATGGTTCCCATCCAAAGTGTGGCGACAATCAAAAGTATGATGTACACCTCTGCTATTTTGGCAAACAGTAGCACCGGAATCAGGGTAGCCAAAATGATGATCAAACCTCCCATGGTGGGGGTTCCTGCTTTCTGAGACTGCCCCTCGAGTCCTAGGTCACGGATACTCTCTCCAATTTGTGCGCGTTTTAGCGCAGCAATAATTTTTTTACCAAAAATACTAGCGATCAGCAAGGAGGTAATGATCGATAAAGCTGCCCTAAAGGACAAATAGGAAAAAAGTCCTATGCCTGGAAAATCATAATGGGCTTGTAGGTATTCAAACAGGTAATAGATCATGGTGTTGGTTGGTTTGGGGTCAATAAGGATTGTGCAATGGCCATGTCGTCAAATGGGGTGCGCACCCCCTTGATTTCTTGATACGTTTCATGGCCCTTACCTGCAATCAGGATAATGTCGTCGGGCGCCGCCATAGCAACAGCGGTCTTAATGGCTTGGAATCGGTCTTCAATCACCAAATACCGATTGGTTCTGTCCGCAGGAACACCAGCCTCCATGGCTTCTAAAATAGCTTTAGGGTCTTCGGACCTGGGGTTGTCTGAGGTAAATATGGCCCGATCGCTGCCCTGGGCAGCCATAGCAGCCATGATAGGTCTTTTGGACGTATCTCGATCTCCTCCACAACCCACCACGGTAATCAACTGTTCATTTTTGGTGCGAATCGCCTGGATAGTAGCCAATACATTGTCTAAGGCATCGGGAGTATGGGCGTAATCAACCACAACGGTCACCCCATTAGGCGCTCGAAAGGATTGAAACCTGCCTGGAACATGCCCCAATTGACTCAGCGCTGGCAGCACTTCCTCTGCCTTGCTCCCAAGCTGCATGGCTGTAGCGTAGATCGCCAATAAATTATAGGCGTTAAATGCGCCGACGAGCGGACTCCAAAACTCGTGTCCGTCCAATTGCAGTTGCAAACCGGTAAAATGATTCTCAAGAATTTGAGCCCGATAATCCGCCATGGATTTCAGGGCATATGTGCGCACTTTGGCTTGGGTGTTTTGGGCCATATACAACCCGTTTTTATCATCCGCATTGACCAATGCCCATGCTTGAGCAGGCAACCCGTCGAACAACCTTTTCTTGGTATCTCGATACTCGGCAAAAGTGTGGTGGTAATCCAAGTGGTCATGAGTCAGGTTAGTAAACACTGCTCCGGCAAATACCAGTCCCTCAATACGGTGCTGAGCAATACCGTGTGAACTCACTTCCATAAAACAATAAGAGGCACCTCGATCGCGCATCATAGCTAGATAGCGTTGGATCGTCAAGGCATCTGGCGTGGTATTCATGGTGGGGAAACGCTCTTCTCCCACCCGAATTTCTATCGTTGAAATCAGTCCAGTCACATAACCCATCGCGCTGTACAGGGCATACAGCAAACTACTGGTGGTGGTTTTTCCGTTAGTTCCCGTGGTGCCTACCAGAGTGACTGATTTAGAGGGGTGATCATAAAAATGAGCAGCGATCACACCCAAAGCAACTTCTGGGGCTGGAACAGCTATATAAGTTACGCCGGGTTGCAGCTTTTCTGGAATTCGGGCGCAAACCACCGAGCGGGCGCCCAATTCAATGGCTTTGTCGATAAACGCGTGCCCGTCGACCTGGGTGCCCGCCACGGCGACAAATAAACTGTCTTGCTCCGAACGACGAGAATCCAATACCACACTAGACACCTGAATCTGTGTAGACCCAGCCACCTCATCTATACGCACCCCAAAAAGCAGATCCTTTAACGCTTTCATTCCAATGTCAATTGTACCGTTGTTCCTTTAACAAGTGGTGTTCCAGGCACCAATGACTGAGCCTTTACTTGTCCCATGCCTTGGATGCGCACGGAAACCCCATTGTTCTCCAAAAGAGCCACAGCGTCCCTACCCGGCAAACCATCCAAGTCAGGCATCACCAACAGGGGGCTTTTGGCCAATAGTTCATAAGAAACCTTTTGCTCCTGAATCTTGGCGCTGGGTTTCCACTCAGCATCCACCCACTGTGCATTGTGGTTGGAGGTGTATATTTTTTGGGCGATGGCTTTAAATACAGGTCCCGAAACGTCGGCACCGTAATACCCGATCCCTTTATCGGGTTCGTGAATGACCACAATACAAGAATACTTTGGGTTGTCTGCGGGAAAATATCCGGAAAACGTGGAGATGTACTTAAGCTTGTCCTTATCTCCGGAAGCATAGTTTTTCTGGGTGGTGCCTGTTTTGCCCGCCATGGAAAAATTAGGATCGTATAAACCGCGACCTGTCCCCCCCTTTTTGTTGACGATGTCCGAAAGGATTTGCCTCACCTTGCCCAAAGTCTCCTCAGAGCATATGGATGGGTTGATCACTTCTTTGTCAAAACGCTGAATCACCTTATCCCAGGAGCGGATTTCTTTAATCAATCTAGGGCGTACCATCTCCCCGTTATTGGCGATGGCGTTGTAAAACGTAAGGGTCTGCAAGGGGGTAAGCGACACTTCATACCCATAGGCCATCCAGGCCAATGAAAGCCCAGACCACCCCTTATCGCCTGGATACCTAATCACCGGTAATCCCTCTCCCGCAATAGGAAGGTCTAGAGGCTGGTGCAAGTTCATGTTGCGCAAGCGGTTGACAAACTTTTTGGGGTTGTCCCGATAGTTCTCGTTGATAATTTTGGCAAATGCGGTATTTGAAGAAACCATCAAGGCCTTAGAAACGGTGATTTTCCCATAGCCTCCCTTGTGCGAATCGCGTACCATTCCATTGTATACCTTATACAATCCGTTTTGGGTATCGACGATACTGTTGGTGTCCACGTATTTATCCTCCAAAGCGGCCACCAAGGACATTACCTTAAAGGTAGATCCTGGCTCGTGGGATTCAGAAACCGCATAATTGAGACGCTCGTAATATTGGCCTTCCGCATTGACTCCTAAATTGGACATGGCTTTGATTTCTCCTGTGGCCACCTCCATAACCACCACGGTGCCGTGGTCTGCTTTGTACTTTTCCAATTGAGTCAGTAAAGCGTGGTGGGCAATATCTTGGATGCCCACATCAATCGTAGAAACTACATCATACCCATCTTGGGGCTCCACGGTGTTATTCATCCCTACAGGTTTCCACTGACCTTTAGCGATGCGCTGTTTTAATCTTTTCCCAGCTACGCCATTGAGGTACTTACTAAACGCACCTTCTAGGCCAATGCTCCTGAGTTTCCCGTTTTCGTCCACCTTTTCATAACCGACCATTCGTTTGGCAATCTCTCCTAGAGGATGGTCACGCACTGTTTTTTGGACACTGATAAATCCTCCCTTGAACGGGCCTTTGCTAAAAAGTGGAAATGACTCGATACGCTTAAAATCGATGTAATCCAATTTGGAGGCGATCATGGTATAGCGATTCTCCTTGGCTTTGGCTTGGCGCAAATACTGCTCGTAATAAGCCGAGGGCTTACCGAGCATTACCGATAGAGAATCAGACAGCGGCTTGACCAAGGCCTCAAAATCCTTGGATTTTACAGAAACCGCATCCCAACGCACCTCATACTGGGTGACTGATGTGGCCAATAAACTGCCGTCATGAGAAAATAAACTTCCTTTGTTGGGCTCAATCGTAAACATGCGTTCCGTGCGTTCAGCAGCTTCTGCACGCAGCTGAGGACCCTCAACAAAATGGATTTTAAACATGCGCACCACCACGGCCACCCCAAAAATCGCAAGTAAAAAAGCGATGAGGTACAGTTTTCTCAAGAGGTTTTTCTCCGTGAGTGCCATAGTTACTTAGTTGTTTGAACAATTATTTTGGTCGGTGGCGACTGGGGCGGCATCAAACCAATCCCTTCCACCTGTTTTCTGATCGTTGATTCGAGTCGCTGCTGCTGCAGACGAGCACGGACACTGGCGTAGGTGTTTCTCAAGGCCTGAACCTCTTCGTTGACGCGAGCTATCTCATAGACTTTGCTTTCTGCGCGGTGAGCAGAAAGAATCATCAACCCAGCTAAAAAAAAGAGATACAAAATCATTCGCCAGTGTTTGGGGGCGTCTTCATTGATCAGAAACGATCCTTGAAGCAATGATTTTAAGTGTTTCTTCATATCATTTTTTTTCAGCCATCCTCATTTTTGCAGAACGGGCTCTGTTGTTACGCGAAATTTCTGCGGGCGAAGGCACCACCAAGCCACCCACCTTTTTTAAGGGAACGTCCGTATTTCCGTACATGTCTTTTTCAGGCTCACCTGAAAAACGACCGGCTCGGATAAAATTTTTCACCAAACGGTCTTCCAATGAATGGTAAGCTATGACAACCAAACGCCCATGCGGTTTTAAGATCGAAGGCACTTGAGACAGTAAGGACTCAATCACCTGCATCTCTGCATTGACCTCAATACGGATTGCTTGATATACTTGAGCTAATATTTTGTGGTCGTAATAACCATTTAAAAAAGGCTTTAGCACTTGATTAAGCGCCGTGGTCGTCTCTATGGGTGAGGCGGAACGAGCATCGACAATCGCCTTGGCCATGGCCCTGGAGGGGCGCAGTTCACCGTAGAGATGAAATATTCGAGCGAGTTCCTCTTCCCCGTATCGGTTGACTACTTCACGAGCTGTCAGCGACTGCTTTTGATTCATCCGCATGTCCAAGACACCTTCAAATCGCGTGGAAAAACCTCGCTCTGCCTGATCAAACTGATGAGAGGATACTCCAAGATCAGCCAAAATACCATCAACTTGTTTTTGACCGTGGAACCTCAAAAACTGTTGCATAAACTGGAAATTTTCACGAATCAAGACAAATCTCGGATCGTCAATCTCATTGTGCCAGGCTGCCTCATCTTGATCGAAGGCATATAATTTTCCTCGTTCGGAAAGTCGCTCCAAAATAGCGCGACTGTGCCCTCCACCGCCAAAAGTAGCATCCACATACACGCCATCTGGGTGGATATTAAGCCCTGCCAAGGACTCTTCGAGCAAAACTGGATTATGATAGCTGGTCATCGTCATCTCCCATTACTTCTTCTGCCAATTGTGCAAAATCCAGAGCTGCCTCGCTTAGCGCCTGCTCGTATAGGGTTTTGTCCCAGATTTCAACTATGTTGATCGCACAACTGAGCACGACCTCTTTGTCGATTTGGGCAATACCCATTAAATTTTTGGGGATGAGCAGACGACCTACCGCATCGATATCCACCACCTTAACACCGGCGGTAAACCTGCGGATAAAATCATTGTTTTTCTGCTTGAATCGATTTTTTCGATTCATCTTTTCCATCAGCACCTGCCATTCTCCCATAGGATAGAGTTCCAAACACGGCTGAAATACGGCGCGCTTCAAAATAAACTCCTGACCGCCAGTTGCCGCCAGTTGTTTTTTTAAAGCAGCAGGAACCATAACGCGTCCCTTGCTGTCTGCTTTGCATTCATATGAGCCAATGAGGTGAACCACAAAAACTTATCTATAGGTTAATGTTTCAAAAATAAGACGAATTTTCCCACATTTTACCACTTTTTACCACATTGTTGATAAGTTTTGGCCTGACAAACGACAATCACCCACCACACAAGACTTTATACCGAATCACGGTTTGTTAAATAAGTCTACTACACCTCAGCTTTTTTTGAATCGAATCAGCCAACCAGTAACACGCTTGCGTCCAAATGTGTTTTGTAGTGATGAATAACTATATTTGCCCGAATGCTTGAAACAACCACATGAAAGATCAACTGATCAAAGACGGAAAATACACCTACTTAGAAATTGGAACGGGACAGCCTTTAGTGATCCTTCACGGTCTGATGGGTGGGTTAAGCAATTTTCAAGGAGTCACTGATTTTTTCCCGCCAAAAGGATATCAGGTAATCATCCCTGAACTGCCGATCTACGACATGCCACTGCTAAAAACTACGGTTAAAAGCTTTGCCACGTACTTGAAAGGATTTCTCACCCACAAAGGGCTGACGGATGTGATTTTAATCGGCAATTCCCTAGGAGGACACATTGGTCTTCTTTTTTCAAAGATGCATCCAAGCATGGTCAAAGGCCTAGTGATCACTGGAAGCTCTGGTTTATACGAAAGTGCGATGGGCGATAGTTATCCCAAAAGAGGTGACTATGAATTCATCAAACAGAAAGCACAAGACGTGTTTTATGACCCGGCAGTAGCCACTAAAGAGATTGTAGATGATGTCTACGCAACGGTTAACGACCGCATGAAATTGGTGAAAACGTTAGCGATTGCTAAAAGTGCTATCCGCCACAATATGGCTCAAGACCTTCCGAAAATGTTGATGCCTACCTGCATCATTTGGGGTAAAAACGACAAGGTAACCCCGCCCAATGTTGCCGAGGAATTTGAGCGCTTGATGCCTAATGCCGAGTTATTTTGGATCGACAAGTGTGGACACGCACCCATGATGGAGCATCCAGAGGAATTCAACCGCCTGCTAGACCTTTGGCTTCAAAGCCGTTCATTTTAACCTTGTTTCATGAAAATCACGAGTGCTGACTTTGTCATGAGCAATGCCAAGGTGGCGCAGTGTCCTGCTGAGCCTCTACCTGAATACGCGTTTATCGGACGCTCTAACGTAGGCAAATCCTCACTGATCAACATGTTGGTGCAGCGCAAAGGCTTAGCAAAAACTTCGGGAAGACCAGGAAAAACACAGCACATCAATCACTTTAAAATCAATCAAAACTGGTTTTTGGTAGATTTACCTGGATATGGCTATGCCCGTGTATCCAAAACTGCCAAAAAAACCTTCCAAAAATACATCACAAACTACTTCTTGGAACGCACCCAGCTGATGTGTGCTTTCGTTTTGGTAGACATCCGATTAGAAGCACAAAAAATAGACCTAGAGTTTATGCGCTGGATGGGAACCTCGGAGATTCCGTTTTGCATCATCTTCACCAAGGCGGATAAGATAGGCCCTCAAGTAATCACCAGACAAGTACTGGATTACGAAAAAAAATTACTAGAAGATGGCTGGGAATCTATGCCACAGCATTTTGTTACTTCCTCAGCGGCCCATCAGGGCAGAGAAGATTTACTCGCCTACATAGACGATATCAACAAATCGTTTTACGCCCAAAAAAGATAACCTGTTACTTGGTTAGGTCTAATTTTTCTGCAAAATACGCGCAGAAATCCCGCATAGTCTCCGTCATTTTTTCATCCTGGGTAGCCTTGTAAAAAGTATCCGCCATGGTCAGTAACGTCTGATGAAAAAAGATTTTCATTTCGTCTACAGGCATGTCTTTAGTCCAAAGATCAATGCGCAACGACTCTTTAGTTTGGTGGTCCCACACCGACAACAAAAACGCCTTGGTTTCTGAACGTTCTACTCCGCCATCAGGTGCTGACCAAAACAATTGTTCGGGAACTTTATTCGCATCCAAACCTACCTCCAGAGTAATATGGGACTGGTGAACCACTTCATTTTTCATAACTTATTTTGATTTAGCAGGTTTATAACCCGATGATTCAAAGAGCGATCGAGCATCCATAGCCAGCATCGCTTCCAGGCTCAAATCAGGATGATTTTCCGCGTAGGAAGAAACAATTTTCCAACCGAAATACTTCCCGACCATCGGCGGAATTTCACGGTCCATGTCAAGACCAAATTTAGAAAATGGTCCAGGCATCAATAGATTAATCCTTAAACTTTGATCCGTAGCGTATAACCAGGCTTTGTCTAAAAATATGCGCCATAAATCCGCCTCGTGTTGTTGAATCCAATCCCACTGGCTGGCATTATATCCTAAATGAGCTTGAATATTTTGCTCCGGCCACAACAAGGTTTGCGTGTGCAACACCATCCCTTGAGCAATCATATGATCGAGCAGGTACGTAGCTGATCTCTGTTCAATGGCTTTGCGCCCTATGGCTGCCGCGACTTTAACCATCAACTGAGATGGCTCCATGGTCTGCTTGATATAGGTGGGTAATCCCTGATAAAACGGGTGTTCGGCCCCTAAAAAATTATCCAACCCCAAAACCACTAGGCTGTCCGCATCTATCACCGAATAATTGTAATCCACCTCGCTGATCAAGGTGTAAAATTGGGGTATCTTTCGCTGGGGAAGGTGGTATTTAACCCGAGCTAAAAGTTGAGCAAGATCTTTCTTTTGGTTAGCGAAATCGCCAAAAACAAGCTCAGTTTCGCGAAATAATTCAAGTTCTAAAGAGTCTACACGTTTCGCTTGCCAGATAGAATCTGGCGTGTACTCTGGCAAAAAAATAGAGAAATCCTCTCGAAGTTCAGCGATGGATCGGGTGGTATCCCGATAGAAAACCACATCAAAACGCGCTACGCGCACTTGATCTAGTTCCAGAGGAGGAATGTCTACTTGGGGCGTTTTGCCGCAGCCCAACATGAAGATACCCATCAAAAGGAGGGAAAAATACCTGTGATTACTCATTGTCTTCTCTTGAAGCGTTCGTTAATTTAACTTAATTTTGAGCGCTGCTAAGTTACTTCTTTCCACAAAAAAACACCCGACTATGGACACCAAAAAAGTGATTGACCACATCGTACAATGGCTCAAAGATTATGCCGCTCAATCAGGTAACCGCGGTTTTGTTATCGGTGTTTCTGGAGGAATTGATTCAGCGCTGACTTCAACACTTTGCGCCATGACGGGCTTAGAGGTATTGTGCCTTGAAATGCC
>JBEAQS010000113.1:0-17555 GCA_041163765.1 Bacteroidota bacterium
ATTGTCTGTGGCCCATCCACAGAAAGTTTTTGATGGCACCACAGAAATTGGTCCGTTGGATTTAAGTCTTGTGGGGATTCGCCCGTTAGATGAAGTACAGCTTTTGGGATCTGCTTCTTTCGAGGATATGCATGCTGGTAATGAAAAAACATATGTGATCGCCGATATCGGGCTGACTGGGGTGGATGCCGCTAATTATGCATTGCCTGTTTGGGGAGATTGGGTCTCAGATCAGGGAGTGATACATCCACTACCGGTCTCTGTAACCTTATCAGGTACTTTTTCAAAGACCTATGGGGCAGAAGATCCCTTGTGGAACTGGCATTTTTTTCCTGATGAAGTGGCAGGACTATCGTTGGAGATCGAAGGCGCGCCCGCACGAGAATTGGGTGAAAACGCTGGCACCTACTCCATAGGTTTGGGTGATTTAACACATCCCGATTTAGCGCTGTCCCTGGAACCTCAGGATTTTGTGATTGAGCCGACCTTACTTGAGGTAAATGTAGTCGGTGGACAAAAGCAGTACGATGGATTGCCGTATGCTGACCTTCAGGTTGATGTGTCGGGATTTGTGTTGGATGATGATCTGGAGGATTTATCAGGAACCCTGGTTTATACGGGGCCAGGCGTAACTGCTGTGGAAACGGGGACTTATCTAGTTTCCGCAACAGGATGGGCCAACCCTAATTACTTGATTAACTTTCGATCATCAGAAGTGCGCATTGTGCGCTCCTTTATCCAAGTATATCCCCTTGAGGGGCAATTTTTCACCTATGGAGATCAAGAACCAACGTGGAAGTATCGGGTAGATCCAGAGTTTATGGAGGGTAAAGAAGTGATTTTGTCGGGACAACTCGGAAGAGAAGCAGGTGATTTAGTTGGGGCCTATACCTACAATTTGGGAAGTCTGAGCTACCCCGATTACGCCTTGGAATTAAGTCCAGGTATGATGCAAATAATGCCTAAACCTGTGTCGGTTAGTGGGGTGAAAGCCGTGGATAAAGTATATGACGGTGCAGTAAGTGCCTCACTGGACCTGAGTCAATTGGTCTGGTTTGGTTTGGTCGAGGAGGTGCCTGGTGAGTTTTCAGTGGAGGGAAATTGGTTAAATGCAGATGCTGGAACAGCCAAAACGGTGCATTTAGAATGGCTGTTTAGCCCATGGTGGTCGGAGCGTTACACGTTATTAGTACCCACTGTGCTTACCGCGTCGATCATTCCTGCTCCCCTTGAGGTAATCCCTGTCCCCCACCAGTTTAAGGTATATGGAAGCCAAGAACCCGTTTGGCATTATGTCACCCAACCAGACCATGTAGCATTATCCGGTCAACTCAGTCGGGCAGAAGGAACTCAAGTAGGTTTATACCCTTTTGATTTAGGTACGCTTACGCACCCTAATTACGCCCTCTCCATGGGGTATTTTACTGCACAGATTGTGCCGGCACCGCTCGAGGTAAGGGCTAACGATGGTTTTTACGCCTATGACGGTACACCATTCTATGGGGATTTTGGATTTGAGATTATGGGATTGTTGGCTGGTGATCCGATTCCAAAGGTGGAAATATCCGGATCTTCTCAAGGATCTTCAGGTTTAGGTTCGTATACGCTGATGCCTAGTTTGGGTACCTGGCCCAACTACGAAGTGACCTTAATTCCAGGAATATTAACGATTGGTCACCACCCCCATAAGGTTGAGGTGTCCGGAGTGCTTACCCCGAATAGCGGAACCTCCGAGGCCGTTTGGACAATTACCCATATAGATCAGTACCCCAACAATCAAGTGCGCATCTACAACAAAAACCAGCAAATGGTATGGGCGCAAGCCGGATACCGCAATACTTGGCGAGGTATAGATATGAAAACCTATCGTCCTTTACCTGCCGCACCTTACTACTATGTGGTTGATCTGGGCGAGGGAATTCCCCCCATTCAAGGGTGGCTATACCTCACGTATTAACCTTTAATCAGTGTTGCGGAACAATTTTCCATTCAACGACCGCTTGAGTTTTTGGCGCACTGTATGCTTTCAAAGCTTTAAGTTTTAGGGTGAGTTCATCTAATTTATCTCCAGTTTTTATTTGGAGCTTGATGGACCCTTGAGCTGGAATCTCAAAAACAGGGGCGTGGTGGTAAAAGGTATAAGGCATTTGATTTTCAAACAGTAGGTTGCTTGATGTAGTGTTGTTTAAGGTAACCTCCAAAATCTCCGTGTTGGGAATGTACTTTGCATCACTCAACACTACGCTCGCTTCAAGCAACGGGATGAGGAACTCTGATTTTCCAACAAATAAGTGGTTAAATACCGCGACCGTTTTTCCTTCAAACAATGCCTTTCTGACGGATGCTGCATCTCTTTGCTCGGCAAATACCAACGTGATCGGTCTGTGTACCCCTTTCTTAGTAAAATCCCATTCAATGAGGTCGTGGACATCAGAGGTGCCCATGATGGTCAAGTTGTGATCCAATGCGATTTGCAGCGCTTCCTCTGAATAGTCTCCCGTATTGATCACCTCAATACCGTGCAGCTTTTTTTCCTTAATCTGTTTTAATTGGAAGTCAGTGATCACAGGAACTCCTTTTGGGCTTTGGGCATACCATGCAGGATGGTTCCAAAAGACAAAGGCATCTTGTTTTTTGGCTTGGTTGAACGCATCCTGAGCCTCCTTGGTCAGTATGGGGTTGGCGTCTTGAATGAATACCGCGTTGTTGTGTCCTACTGGTGCTGAACGGGTAATTTCAGAGCCAGGAATCACGATAAGTCCGTGGTCTTTGGCTTCCGCTAAGGCGAGTTCATAGGATCTGTTTCGGTCAGGGTGTGGCAGGTCCTTGCTGTGTGGTTGATACTCTAAATGCTCTGTCATGGAGATGACGTCCAAGCCTTCCATCAATGCTTCCTGAACACGGATTGTCGGCCAAACATTTCCATCAGAGAAAACGGAGTGGATGTGAAGATCAGTACTTAGCGTCTGGTAGCCCTTAATGTTCGGATACGACACAGAGGTAGTAGATGAATGACTGTGATTTTGTGCTTGGGCAGTAAGTCCCAGCAGCAGCATGAGTCCTAGGAGGTTGTTTTTCATAGGTTAGAGGTCTAAATCAAGTGTCAATTTAAGAATATGACTGTGTGAGTAAGGTATTCCCTGTATTAAGTTTTGGTCAAATATGTAATCAAACTTCCAAGTTTTGTTTTTTCCAGACTTGAGTTCAGAACCCAAGATTATTCGCCATCCAGCACCCCCTGTTCTCTGGGGATGGTCTACATGGTGAAACCATTCAAATCCCAAGGAAGGATCAGCTTTCCAATGTTTAATTCGGTAGGTAGCTTCACTCAGCCACCTCAATTTTTGATCAACTGGTTTTTCTCGATTGATCAACCGGTCGTGTTGATACAGTATTCTATGCCTCCAGTCTAATGCTCCGGTTTCGTGTTTCAAGGTATTTTGCAAGAACCAACGTTCAATTTTTTGGTAGCCTTGTAGACCTCCTTGATCATCGTGTCGCCAAGTGCGACGTAAACCGGTGGATGTTTTAAACCCTTTACCCCATTTGCGTCCTGTAGTGAGCTCAACTAAATAAGCATCGATATCACCCGCTTCTGTCCTCCATTGGGTTTGCGCCTGTACATCCCAATTTTTTGAGAACTCCATATCAGCACCCAAACCTGTCCAGGTTCTTATGGGGGGGTCTTGAGCCCATAGATTCAAGAAAACAACGAAGCATATGATGGTGAGCCAGCGCTTTTGATCAGTCTGCATAGTATACCGTTAATTTAGCCATTTGCGCTTGTCGATCTATTTTTTGTAGGTCGATCCGATCAATCTTCCACCCGTGTTTTAATTCTAATTCTCGCTTTAGCTCGGTTAGTCCATGGGCTTTAGCAATGTTTTCGTAGGGCTCTACCCACTCTATTTTGTTCAGTGCTTCATTGTTTCGAATCATGCGCTCGAGCAAGTAGAGCAGGACGATCATAAAACTATTACCCAAAATAAGCTCAATCATGGAAGATTGATTTTTTGACAAGGCGTTGATAATCGATACGCCGATAACGACAAATAAATAGGTCATTTCCTTGATGCCGATCGTGTCCGTCCTGTATCGAATAATACCAAAAACGGCAAATAAACCCAAAGCCAACCCCAGGTCCAACTCATACTTTTGAAGGTTGTAGCACAGCAAAAAAACTACGGTGCTAATCATCAAATAGGTGAATACATAAATCGGGTTTTTGGAGAAACGGTAATAAACGCCTCTGACCAATACCATAACAAAGAAAAAGTTGAGCCCAAGGCGCAACAATAAAGGCCATAGAGCATCTGCTATCCAAGGGGAAAATCCTTCCATAAAGAGTAAGTTGATTGCACTAAGTTATTTGAAAAATCGGGTTTCAGGCCTCTGCAAAATAATTTTGTTGTTAAGTTACTGATGATCAATTAATTGCAGGTTTAATGTGAAAAAACGGTTAACTCGATTTGATTTTTTTTAAAACGGCTGCTTTTTCAATTTTTTTCTTTTCATTTGCACTTGCATTACGCATAGAATGAACACAGCTGTTTTTGTTTTTGGGTCTGCGAATCAGTCGAAGTATTTTTCACAGACAGCCTGGGATTCAGGCACCCAAAATGTAAAGCCTACTTCGCTGGAGGACCTCCATTTTCGCTTGTACAGCGCGTATACTTTTGTACCTACCACCGTCAGACAGATTTTGATCTAATACGCTGTTTTACTTAACGTTACAGCTATTTTTTTAATCACGGTACAAAAAATCATCGATGAACATTCAGTACAAAGACCTTATTGATCAGAGTTATTATTTCCCCCAAAAGGAATTTACCCTAAACGGAAACCATTTAGAATTTCACGGTATCGACCTGAACGGCCTGGTAGCGGAGTATGGTTCTCCATTGAAATTTACGTATTTGCCCAAAATATCGGAGAACATTGTCCAAGCTAAGAAGTGGTTCAGTCAAGCCATGAAAAAGCATGAATATGTGGGTAAATATTACTACTGCTATTGCACCAAGAGCTCTCATTTTAAACATGTTTTGGATGAGGCGCTGAAAAACAATATTCACATAGAAACCTCCTCGGCTTTTGATCTAAATATTGTGGAAAATTTGAAGGAGGCGGGATCCATCAAAAATGACACCTACGTCATTTGCAATGGATTTAAGAGAAGTCAGTACATTGACAATATTGCTAAATTGATCAACGGGGGACATAAAAATTGTGTGCCTATACTCGATAACTACGAGGAGCTTCCACTGTTAACCGGCCAAATCAAAAAGAAGTTTAAGGTAGGTATTCGCATCGCCTCTGAAGAGGAACCCAAATTTGAGTTTTACACCTCGCGTTTGGGCATTGGCTACAGAAACATTTTACCTTTTTACAGACAGCAGATTGAGTCAAATCCACAAGTAGAGCTCAAAATGCTTCACTTTTTCATCAATACCGGTATCAATGATACCGCCTACTACTGGAATGAGCTCCAGAAGTGTATGAAGGTTTATGTCGCTTTGAAAAGGGAGTGCGAAAGTTTGGATAGCCTCAATATTGGAGGAGGTTTTCCGATTAAAAACTCATTGGCATTTGACTATGATTACGCCTACATGGTCGATGAAATCATCAACCAAATCAAAATGGCGTGTGAGGAGGCAGAGATCGATATGCCAAATATATTCACCGAATTCGGTAGCTATACCGTAGGCGAAAGCGGTGGAGCTATCTATCAGGTACTTTATCAAAAGCAACAAAATGACCGAGAGAAGTGGTACATGATTAATTCATCATTTATCACCACATTACCCGATACGTGGGCGATCAACAAGCGATTTATTATGTTGCCGATCAACCGCTGGAACGATGAATACGAGCGGGTTTTGTTGGGAGGATTAACCTGCGATAGCGATGATTACTACAACAGTGAACAGCATATGAATGCCATATATCTGCCCAAGTATAAGTCGGACAAACCCTTGTTTATCGGGTTCTTTAATGTCGGTGCTTATCAAGAAACCATCGGTGGTTATGGCGGGTTGCAACACTGTTTGATCCCAAGCCCCAAACATATATTAATCGACAGGGATGAAGAGGGTAATTTAGTGACCAAATTGTTTAAAGAACAACAAAACGCCGAAGAAATGTTGGCTATATTAGGATATGAAAACAAGTAGAACCTACGCGGGTATTCCAGAAGAGAACGCTCAGTTAGAGACGTCAAAAATCGTTTTAATTCCCGTGCCTTACGACGGTACAAGTACCTGGGGTAAGGGAGCGGACAAAGGACCTGAGGCCTTTTTATCCGCTTCTGAGAACATGGAATTATACGATATTGAAACAGAACAAGAGGTGTATAAACAAGGGGTGTTTTTGGCCCCAGCAGTTACCGAAAACAGTTCGCCAGAAGCGATGGTAGACGCCGTTCACGCCTCAGCCAAATCGTACATCAAAAAGAATAAGTTTGTTACGTTATTCGGCGGAGAGCACTCGATTTCCATCGGCAGTATTCGCGCGTTTAACGAATGTTTTGAAAATTTAACCGTGTTGCAAATCGACGCACACGCTGACCTTAGACCCTCGTACGGAGGGACTACTTGCAACCACGCATGTGCGGTGCATGAAGCTAGCCAAACCACCAACTTAATTCAGGTCGGTATCCGTTCTATGGACGCCATAGAGTTGAATTTTATGAACCGTGAAAAAACATTTTTTGCCCATGAAATGGCTGAGGATGATTACTGGGCGGATAAAGTGGTCGACCTCTGTACGGATCATGTTTTTATCACCATTGACTTAGATGCCTTTGATCCATCCATATGCCCAGCTACAGGTACACCTGAGCCAGGAGGGATGTTGTGGTATGAAACCATGAATTTGCTGAAAGAGGTATTTAAGCAAAAAAATGTGGTAGGATTTGATATCGTTGAATTATGCCCGAATGCAGCTTCTAAACCTTCTGAGTTTTTGGCCGCCAAGTTGTACTATAAAATGCTGGCTTACAAGTTTAAAAATGAAGCTGCAGATGAGCCATATGAATCTACATTTGGCACGACACATACCGTAAGAAAATTCAAACCCCACCAAGAAGATGAAGCATAGAGGACCGATTTCAGAGTTTATTACCAAGTACTACCTGCATTTTAATGCGGCCAGTTTAGTGGACGCCGCAAAAGGCTATGAGGCGCAGTTGGAACAAGGGTCCAAAATGTTGGTTTCTCTCGCTGGTGCCATGAGTACAGCGGAGCTTGGAAAGATATTTGCCGAGGTGATTCGTCAAGATAAAGTGCAGATTATTTCATGTACCGGGGCCAACCTGGAGGAGGACATCATGAATTTGGTGGCGCACTCACATTACGAGCGCGTTCCTCACTACAGAGACCTGACACCTCAAGATGAATGGGATTTGTTGGAGCGTGGGCTTAACCGAGTGACGGACACCTGTATACCTGAAGAGGAAGCGTTTAGAAGATTGCAAAAACACATCTACCAAATTTGGAAAGATGCGGAAGATGCTGGTGAGCGATACTTCCCACACGAATTCATGTATAAACTTTTGTTGTCCGGAGTGCTAGAACCTTACTATGAAATTGACCTCCAAAATTCTTGGATGTATGCTGCTGCCCAGAAAAACCTACCGATGGTCGTTCCTGGGTGGGAGGATAGTACTATGGGAAATATATTTGCCTCCTATGTGCTCAAAGGTGAGTTAAAGGCATCGACCATGAAGTCAGGCATTGAGTACATGACCTTTTTGGCAGATTGGTATACCCAAAACTCTGACCGCGGAATTGGATTCTTCCAAATTGGCGGTGGAATAGCGGGAGATTTTCCTATTTGTGTCGTGCCTATGCTCTACCAAGATATGGAGCGTACGGATACCCCGTTCTGGAGTTATTTTTGCCAGATCAGCGACTCGACAACCAGCTACGGATCGTATTCTGGGGCGGTACCCAACGAGAAGATCACTTGGGGTAAATTGGACATCAATACCCCTAAATTTATTATAGAAAGCGATGCTACCATTGTAGCGCCATTAATCTTTGCCTATTTACTAGAGATGTAATATGAAGAATTTGAAGCGTGTCATCATCGATTACAAAAAACTCACCCCTGAGCTCCTAAAACTTTTGGTAGAGACTTACCCAGAAGGGTATGATGATTCTAATGTTGTTACGTTCCGCAACCTCAAAGGTGAGTTGATTGAGGCGGTTGAAGTTTCAACAGAAGACACTAAGTACTTGGTTAAAATCAGCACTTCTCTGGAGAAGTCTATGGCCAATTTTGATGAGGACGATGAAGTGTTTGACACAGATGCAGATGCTGATCCAGAAATTCCTGAAGTAGACGAAGTTGAAGAGGAATAATCCGCCTGTTGATGTAGAACAACTCACCTTACTGGGGAGCGAGGAATGGTGTCAACTTTCCAACCTTCACATACCAGCGATTAAGGTACGTGTAGATTCAGGGGCCAAAACCTCCTCGATTCAAGCCTCAAAAATCAAACCTTTTGTCAAGGATGGGCAAGATTGGGTGAAGTTTGAGGTCAATCCACTACAGGACAATATGACTATTTCTGTGCCCTGTGAAGCGCGGGTCTACAGCCGTAGGATTGTCAAAAGTTCCATTGGGATTGCGGAAGAACGTTTTGTAATCCGAACCCAAGTTGTATTGGGAGGAATGGCTTTTGACATCCAACTGACCTTGGCTAGCAGAGATACGATGGAATATCGTATGCTTTTAGGCCGAGAAGCCTTGGTGGGCCGTTATTTGGTCAATCCAGCCGCCTCATTTAATTTGGGAGATTGTTCTGAGGAAACCCTCAGATTGCATTATAAGTCGTACATCAAAGAGAAGACGGGGTTGCGTATTGCCCTTTTAGCGAGTAATCCTGCATTGTATTCTAACCGCAGAATTATGGAGGCTGGCGAGGCTCGTGGTCACGAAATGGTCTTTCTCAATGTGGAACATTTATACATAAAACTAGATGCCAATTCACCAGAGATTAGGTATCGCGGAGGAAATATTCTCAACGATTTTGACGCGATTATCCCCAGGATAAAACCTTCCGTAACTTTTTACGGGTGCGCTTTGCTGCGCCAGTTCAAACACCTAGGTGTTTACTGTTTAAATTCAGCGGAGTCAATTACCCAATCTAGGGATAAGCTATTTGCCTCACAGCTTTTCTCGGAAAACGACATCCATATACCTACCACAGGTTTTGCCAAGTCTCCGATGGATACTAAAGATTTGATCCGCATGGTAAACGGGGCTCCGCTGATTATCAAATTGTTGGAAAGCACCCAAGGCAAAGGAGTGGTGCTCGCCGAAACCAATAAGGCGGCGGAAAGTGTCATCAATGCATTCAAAAGCGTTAAGACCAATATCTTGGTCCAGGAGTTTATCAAGGAGGCCAATGGTCAGGACATTCGTTGTTTTGTAGTTGGTGGGCGTATTGTCGCTTCTATGCAGCGTCAGGCGGAGCGTGGAGAGTTTCGAGCCAATTTGCACCAAGGAGGTAAAGCTTCTGTGGTCAAGATCACCTCGGAAGAAAAGAAACTCGCTTTAAAGGCGGCCAAGGTGTTTAACTTGGCTGTGGCTGGGGTAGATATCATCCGCTCCAACAAGGGTCCACTGCTCTTGGAAGTGAATTCTTCACCAGGTTTGGAAGGTATTGAGAACGCTACGGGGATTAATGTGGCCAACTCCATGATTGAAGCCATCGAAAAAAACATCAAATACCGACTAGAAGCTTCTTTGGTGTCTGAGTAGCTATTTTAAGTGTGCCAACATAGTGTGGACCATTTGCGATAGGTCGTAGTTGGGTTTCCATCCCCAATCTTCTCTAGCCCATGTATCGTCAATAGATTTGGGCCATGAATCCGCAATTTTTTGCCGCGCGTCAGGTGTATAGCTTATGGAAAATTCGGGAAGGTGTTTTTTGATTTCCTCAGCCAATTCCTCAGGGCTGAATGACATCCCAGCCAGGTTGTAGGCAACGCCTGGTTTGGCGCGAGTCGAGGGCGCATCCATCAGGGCCAAAGTTGCGTCTATGGCATCATCCATGTACATCATGGGTAATGTAGCCTCAGCAGACAGGTAGCAGTTGTACTTTCCATGAGCTAGTGCTTCATAAAAAATAGTTACCGCATAGTCAGTAGTTCCACCTCCAGGAGCTGATTTATAACTGATTAATCCTGGATATCGCAAACTGCGCACATCAACGCCATATTTTTGGTGGTAGTATTGACACCACATTTCTCCGGATAGTTTGGAGATTCCATAAACGGTGGAGGGTTCCATAATCCCCAGTTGAGGGGTATTGACTTTGGGAGAGCTGGGTCCAAATACGGCGATACTTGAAGGCCAAAAAATCCTTTTGATCAATCCATCTTTGCCCAATCTCAACACGTGAAAGAGCGTGTTCATGTTTAATGACCAAGCTAAATCTGGATGTTGTTCTCCTGTAGCGGACAACATAGCCGCCATCAAATAAACAGTGTCAATTTTTTCTCGAACGATCAGCTCTCTTAAAGCAGACTCATCCAGGGCATCCAACTGCACGAAAGGGCCCTCTTGGTCAGGTGCTTTATTGGGTTTTACATCACTGGCAATTACTTGTTCATTTCCCAGCTTTTTGCGCAAAGCAAGGACAAGTTCTGTACCGATTTGACCATTTGCTCCGAGGATAAGACACTTTTGCGGCATAGTATTTCAACTGTTCACCCAAAGGTAACTTATATTAAAATTTGTACCTTCGAGGCTGTGAAAAAAATAATCGTACTCCTAATTTTTTCTAGTTGGATGGCGGCCTGTCAACGACCTGTTTCCCAGGTGTCGTCTGCAACAAGTGCCCCTAAAGTCCTATGGGACTCGATTGAAAAGTTAGCTGACTTGGATACATCACAGGTTATTGTGAAAGACCTATGGCCAGCTTATGTTTCATTTAGAGAGCGATCAGCCTATTTGAGTAAGGCGCCTTCCGATGAAGAATTCAATTTGTTGTTGGATGAGTTGATTGAAAAGCAGTCAACCGCCATGACCGAACTGCCTAATTGGGCACAACAGCCGTCAATTCGGGCGAGGATGAAGGTGGTATACACCTACTTGAATCAAACAAAATCACTGTTTGGATTAAAACAACCCGTACATGCGGAACTCAATGCGCTATTCAGGGGAATTAGAGATGTGGACCAAACACTGATCTTGCTCCGAAATCAAAACAGCGACAGCCTGTTGTTTGTTCAGGATACATTATCCCAAATCCCGCTTCAGGATTAATTCTCCTCAGTCTTTCTTTGTGCCAACGCTTGTTTGCTCAACTGTGCGAGGTTAAAGTTGGGTGATAAAGCTATAGCTTCATCCAACAAGGCGATAGCTTGAGCGACCTCCTCTTTGTTTTTATTAAACGTGGCCAATCCTTTCAAGTACAAAAAGGCAGCTTTCAAGGAAACTTCATAGGGCTCTTGACGTTCGTAGAAGGCGTATTTCATATCCTCGGTAGCTTGAGCTATGCCTTGTTCAATCAGTAAGAGTGCCATGTTATCTTTACCTAGCTGAATGTTGAGGTCTGCCATTTCATAAACTAAATAGGGCGAAGGCTTTCTTTTAGATAGTAAATTGTATTGTGCTAGCGCTCGAGGCAACTGGCCTATGGCCTTTAAAGAAGATGCTTTTACCTGAATGGCCAAATCACTGTCCGTCTCATTTTCTTCAATGCCCAGTGTGTTTAATGCCTGAATATGTTGGTTGTTGCTCGCATACACATAGGCCAATGTATCTCTTCGAAGATTGTCGGGAGACAAAATATTTAAATGCGTTAGAGCGTTGATAATACCTTGAACATCAGACTGTTGGCGCATCGCCTTGTAGTAGGATTCAAAATGTTGGGTTAACTCCTTCTTGGTTTGGGCTTGAAGATTCATCGCCGAAGCGCATAACGCAATCCATAGTAATTTTTTCATAGGAATAATTTTCGGGGGTAAATCTACATTTTTTTACCTTATCCCGTTAAGCCGGCCAAGTCAAAACCTTTGTTTGTCGATTTAGTCAGGTGAATGATGTGCTCATCCACAATGCTAAATCTAATATCGTACACAAAGAAATAGACCACGCCTTCTGGGTCAGATGAATACGAGGTTACCGATTGAAGATGGAATCCAGCTTCTACGAGCGTTCTTTTAAACACTCTTTTTTCTTCTTCACCCTCCAAAAACATACTGAGTATTCGGTGGTTTTTTTGCAGCCTTTGATGAAAATGTTTTACCAGTAGATTTCGATCCCGGTTTTTATAGTTGTTGTAAGAGTTTCTACAGGAATCCCCACAAAATTTTTTATCTGATCGTCCACTGATCGGATGAGCACAATACACACATGTTCTTTTCATTTTTTTCTTTAAAACTAGTCAAGTGCGATGGATGAATGAGTGCTCCCCGTTTATCTGATGTGCTTGAGTGTTTTGTGGAGCCGATTAGGAGGTAGGTGAATTAGTCGGATGTAAATGGTTGTTATACGAGTATTTATCCGCCATAGACATACACTTGTGACCAGAGAAGATCGACTTCTTAATCACCTAAAATGAAAGCCTTATGAAAACACTTAGAAATCATGTCCAACTTATTGGTTTTTTAGGACAGAACCCAGAAATTATCGAATTTGAACATGGAGGAAAATTGGCCAAGTGTTCGTTAGCTACCAACGATTATTACAAAAACGCCCAGGGAGAAAAAGTAGAAGAAACTCAATGGCATCAAATCGTCGCTTGGGGAACAGCCGCCGATATTATGGAAAAATTTGTCAAAAAGGGACAAGAAATTGCTGTGTCTGGAAAACTTACCCACCGAAGTTATGAGGCCTCGGAGGGCGATATCAGGTACATCACTGAGGTTAAAGTCAGTGAGGTTTTGTTGCTTTCCAAGAAGCAAGTGTCTGTTGATCCTTTACCGAAGGATCACTAACTGATCACAGCGCCATCGGATACACCGGGTTTGTCTGGGTTGACAAATACCAATTTCCCTTGTTCGTCTTGGGTTAGTAAGAGCATTCCCTCGCTAACTACACCGCGAAGAGGCCTAGGTTCTAGGTTGAGCAATACAGTGACCCTTTGGCCGATTAGTGACTCTGGAGCGAAGTGTTCAGCGATACCGGACACAATGGTTCGGGTATCTAGTCCTGTCTGTACTTGTAGAACGAGTAATTTATCTGCTTTGGGCATTTTTTCAGCAGCAACTATGGTACCTACCCTTAAATCAAGGGCGCTAAATGTGTCAAAAGTACAGGCTGGTTTCTGGGGCATGATATTTTTTTTAGTCTCCGGTTGGTTTTCTTTTTTTGTGGCATTTAATCGGTCAATCTGCTGTTGAATTTCCTCATCTTCTATGCGTCTAAACAGCAAAACAGGTTCTCCTAATTGATGTCCAGGAACCAGAAGTGGCTGGTCTGAAATATCATTCCAGCCAATCGCTGGAGAACGCAAGATTGTTTTTAGCTTATCCGCGGTATGTGGAAGTAGTGGAGTGCTGACTACTTGAAGAGTTGCCGCAATTTGCAAGGCGACAAACAAAACAGTTTTGGTTCGTTCAGGGTCTGTTTTTATAGATTTCCAGGGCTCTTCATCAGCCAAATATTTATTGCCCAGTCGAGCTAGCTGCATCAACTCTTGACTTGCAGCTTTGAATTTATAGCGTTCAATGGATGAACCAATTAGTTGAGGATATTGTCGCATTTCCTCCAATACTTGAAGGTCAATTTCGGAAAAGACTCCAGGTGTTGGCACACTACCTTCGTAGTATTTTTGGGTGAGTACTGCTACTCGGTTGATAAAGTTTCCATAGATAGCCAGTAATTCATTGTTGTTTCTGGCTTGAAAATCCTTCCACGTAAAATCGTTGTCTTTAGCTTCTGGGGCATTAGCCGTTAAGGTATAGCGCAAGACATCTTGCTGGTCGGGAAAGTCGTTGAGGTATTCGTGAAGCCAAACAGCCCAGTTTTTTGAGGTGGAAAGCTTTTGACCTTCCAAATTGAGAAATTCATTGGCGGGTACATTTTCAGGTAAAATATACTCCCCATGAGCATGTAACATGGCGGGAAAAATAATGCAGTGGAATACAATATTGTCTTTCCCGATAAAGTGTACCAGTTGGGTGTCCGTTGCTTTCCAGTAGGGGTTCCAGTCCTTGTGGTTTTCCTGTGCCCATTCTTTGGTGGCAGAAATATAGCCTATAGGGGCATCAAACCAAACATACAGCACCTTTCCCTCTGCACCAGAAACCGGTACAGGAATGCCCCAATCGAGGTCGCGAGTGACTGCTCTGGGTTTCAATCCATCGTCAATCCAGGACTTGCATTGACCATAAACATTGGGTTTCCAATCGTTTTTATGCCCTTCTAAGATCCACTGCTTTAAAAAATCAGTATATCTATCTAAGGGAAGATACCAATGCTTGGTTTGTTTTAGTGTCGGGGTTGACCCAGAAATGGTTGACTTTGGCTCAATGAGTTCCGTCGCATTTAAGGAGGTGCCGCAGGACTCACATTGGTCGCCATAAGCTTCAGTATTGCCGCATTTTGGGCAGGTGCCCACTACGTATCGATCAGCTAAAAATTGTTTAGCCTCCGAGTCGTACAGTTGATCTGAGGTTTCTTCGATAAATGCGTTATCGTCGTATAGTTTTTTAAAAAATCCACTGGCCGTTTCGTGGTGTGTGGGTGAAGAAGTCCGGCCATAGTGGTCAAATTCAATGCCAAAGTCCGCAAAAGATTTTTTGATGATGTGGTGGTATTTGTCGATGACTTCTTGAGGGCTAATGCCTTCTTTTTTGGCTTTCATCGATATGGCTACGCCGTGTTCATCACTGCCGCATATAAACAGGGCGTCCGCGCCAATGCCTTTCAGGTATCTGGAGTAAATGTCTGCGGGTACATAGACACCGGCCAAGTGGCCGATATGAATTGGGCCGTTGGTGTACGGTAGAGCAGCGGTAATGGTGTATCTTGCTGGTTTTTGCCTGGATGTGGCCATATGCGTATTTTGAAGCAAAAATAAGGTTTTATTTGAGATGCAGCAGGAGCCTATTCGCCGCAATTTCTTAAATTTAACCCCCTAACTTTAGTGCTTTTGATCAGTAAGTGGACAGTAGATCGCGTTTATGAAACCGCCCGTATTGAGGAGGTGATCGGAGATTTTGTCCAATTAAAGAAGTCGGGTGCCAACTATAAAGGTTTGAGTCCTTTTACCGACGAGCGAAGCCCGAGTTTTATGGTATCTCCAGTAAAACAGATTTGGAAGGATTTCAGCAGCGGTAAAGGAGGTAATGTAGTGGCTTTTTTGATGGAGCACGAACATTTTACTTATCCTGAAGCGATTAAGTATTTGGCCAAAAAATACGGCATTGACATCGAGGAGACCGAACAAACAGAGCAACAAAAACAAGAAACCGACCTCAAGGAAAGTTTGTTTTTGGTGTCTGAATACGCTCAATCCTATTTTGAAGATACTCTGTGGAATAACCCTTCAGGCCAATCCATTGGTCTCAGCTATTTTCGGGAGCGGGGATTTACGGACGAAACCATCAAGTTGTTTGGCTTGGGATATTGCTTGGATCAATGGGATGGATTTACGCAAGAAGCCTTGAAAAAACAACACAAGATGGAATATCTTGAAGCTACAGGGTTGAGTATTGTAAAAAATCAAGAAGACGGTTCTCAAAAATATTTCGATCGATTTAAAGCCCGGGTGATGTTTCCCATTCACTCGATGAGTGGGCGTGTGCTCGGTTTTGGAGGACGTATTTTAATCTCTGATCCCAAAGCCGCCAAGTACCTAAACTCGCCAGAGAGTGATATTTACCACAAAAGCAAAGTCTTGTATGGCATTTACCACGCGAAACAAGCCATCAGTAAACTAGATGAATGCTATTTGGTGGAGGGTTATACGGATGTTATTCAGTTTCATCAGTGTGGTATCAAAAACACAGTAGCTTCCAGTGGAACTGCCCTAACGGCCGATCAAATCAGGTTGATAGCGCGTTTGACCAATAACATTACCGTACTTTTTGACGGTGATGCTGCAGGACTCCGGGCGTCATTACGCGGAATTGACTTGATTTTAGCCCAAGGCATGAATGTGCGTGTTTGTGCATTTCCAGATGGTGAAGACCCGGATAGCTTTGCCAAAAGTCACACGGCCTATGAGCTGGAACAATATCTAAAATCAGCTTCAAAAGACTTCATTCAGTTTAAAGCCACCCTTTTGGTGGCTGAAACTCAAGGGGATCCAATCAAGCGGGCGGAGACTATCCGCGATATGGTTCAGAGTATTTCTTTGATTCCTGATCCGATTAAACAAGAGGTGTACATTCAATCTTGTGCCCAAATCATGGAAGTATCTGAGTCTGTTTTGTTTGACACATTGGCTCAGATCGATAAAAAAATGGGCAAATCCACCCCTGTTCGCCACTCAGCCCCCAGAAAGTCTTTTGAGGTGGTTAAGCCCAATCCAGAACGGGAACGCAAAGATCAGCTCGAGCTGTTGGAGCAAAAAATCATCGAATTGTTGCTTTTGTATGGCACCCAAGAGGTAGACTTTGACGAATGGATACAATCAGCTCAGCCTGATGGAACTTGGTCCATGGAGCGAAAAAAAATCACCGCTAAGGTTTTTGAAAAAATATTTTTAGATCTGCAAATGGATGAGGTCGAGCTCAGCCACCCAGGATTTAAATCCCTGTACACCACCTTGATTCAAGGGTATCATTCAGATCCAAATTTTGACGCTCAGCGCATGGTCCATCAAATGGATGACTCCTCAGCTCAATTAGTGGCCTATTTGCTGATGGAAGATGAAAAATATCAATTGGACGCTTGGGATAGAAAAGAGATTTATCCCAAAGAAAAGAGGGCGAGTTTAGCTCAGTTGGTCACAGAAACCGTGTTGACCCTGCGCTGTTTTCTGATCGATAAAATCATGGAAAATATCCAACAAACAACTTTGTCGCCAGACACGGATCAAGAGGAAGCGCTTGAGGAGGTGATGAATTATCGACAGTTGTACAACTTGCTTAACCAACATTTAGGCCGGGTCGTTATTGCTCGCTAGCTAACAGTTATCGGTACGAGTTTTACAGCCAGTTTTTTGGGATTTGACACACGGGAATCGGCTCCATTTTGTGCTTGTTGGCCAGGTGATAGCGGGTGTAGATAGCCATTACCTCTTTTTCTCTGCCAGAGAAGTCCTCAGTTTTTTTCCCCATATCGTAGGCTTCCATCGCCCATTCAAGTTCTGGATAGGATGCGCCTATTTGGTCTTCATCAGTTCTGTGATCCCCCCAAAGTCCATCAGTAGGTGGAGCGTCTAGAATATCTTGATGTACGCCAAGTGCTTCAGCTAAAATATATACCTGAGTTTTCACTAAATCAGCAATCGGGCTTAAATCAACGCCACCATCGCCGTATTTGGTGTAAAAGCCTACGCCAAAATCCTCTACCTTATTTCCGGTACCTGCCACCAGATAGCGGTGAAGTCCGGCAAAGTAATAGAGTGTACTCATTCTGAGTCGAGCACG
>JBEAQS010000114.1:0-30424 GCA_041163765.1 Bacteroidota bacterium
TGGTAGGTGCATATCTTCGATCAGCTAATAAAATCACTTTGTTATTTACTAGTCGCGCATTGCCCATGTGAGCTCTGATGGCTTGAAAAAGGTTACTTGCATTAACATCTATGTAGGCGTTTGCTTTTACTTTTTTCTTTTTCACCTTGGTCACCTTGACTTCTTTCAGTGTTATGGTATCTCTCGCAGATTCTTGCGTGTTGGATTGTCCTTTTGACATTCCTATGCCAGCGAAAAATGCGAGTAATAAAAAGACGTGTCTCATGACTTTTTTTCTAAGATAGCTATTTTATTTCAGGGATTAGTTTTACAGGGGTACATTAGTTTCCAGTTTTTGTATATTTAGTTGCGCGTTTTTAATACTAGTTTAAACAAGTTGCACTATGAAGAGAATACTGTTTTTGGCTTACCTGGCAACCTACTCACTCTATGGGCAGTTTCCTTCCAATGACATTATGAATATGGCTGTTTTTAAAGACAGTGTATACGTTTTTACTAAAAGTAGTATATACGTAAGTTCCATAGAGCAAACTGACTTTAAGGAACGACCTTTTTTTAGAGGGGTAGAGGATAGTTTTAGATTTGATAAAATGGAGGTGTTGTCTGATGGAATCTATTTTACAATTAGTTTAGGGGGTTATGTATGGAAATTACATAATGATAGTTTACAGCGTATTGATCGTTCATTCGAACACAGAATGCAGATAAATTCTACTCAATTTGTCCATAATGATCAAATCTACCGATATGGGGGATATGGATTTTGGTCCAATCGTAATTTCTTCACTAAGTACGATCCGCTAATTAGAGAATGGGAGGTAATACCCCCGATAAATACGGTCGATATTCCGGAAGGTACTAAGGACAATCATATTGTATATAACGGTAAAAAAGTAATTGTTTTTGGTGGTAATAAACTTGATCAAAAAGACTTAGCGACTAATATCAATACAAACGAAGTTTGGCAGTATGACCTGGATAAAATGAAGTGGGAAAATCTGGGGGAAATTCAGGTGGATATCCATTCTATGGAAGAAAACTTTTATATCATGTATCAGGACAAGTTAATCCTGCAAAGTGACCCTTTTTTGTATGTGTTTGACCCATTTAACAATAAAGTCCTGAAATATCGTCAAAACTCCATTCACAAAAAAATCCTCGGCAAAGGAATCAGTAAGTTCCACAACGGTAAGTTTTACTTGTTGATGAATGCCAATAATGTAAACATGCATTTTTTGGAGACTCGATTAGAAGATGAGTTTTTTGGTCCTGTCATTGAAGAGTACCCTTTTTATAAAAAGAACCGCTGGCCTTGGCTTTTGATGCTATTGCCCGCTGGTTTATTTGGATTTATCGGATATAGAGTGTACAAGCGAAACAAGTCCCTGGCCAATAGCGCTTTGCTCAGAAACGATGGTCTGGTATACAAACGTGTATTTTATAAACTTGACCAAGTACAAGTGGAAGTGCTCGAATGTTTGTTGTCAGCAGAATCAGGAGTTGAAACGAGTTCGCTGATGAAGTTGATTGAAAATCCAGAACACAACTATTCGCACAATATGCGCACCAAAAACCTGGTGATTAGTGAGCTAAATTATAAATTGAGAACGGTGTTTAAAATTGAGCAGGACCTCATAGAGTCTCATAAATCAGAGCGAGATAAGCGCATCATTATTTACACCATAGACAAGCAAAGGTTTTCCAAAAGGACTAAATAACTTCGAGCAAACGTTCCAACGCCATACCTCTGGATCCTTTGATTAAGACCCAATGGCCTGAAAGATCTATTTCAGATAGGGCTGATTTGAGCTGCTCTATATCGCGAAATGTTTTGGCTGAGGTGGTTGTTCCAGCAAAGAGATGGCCCACTAAGATCACTTGATCGATCCCGATTGAGGTGGCTAACTCTGCTATGTATTGGTGTTCCTGGGCGGCTGTGTCTCCCAGTTCAAACATATCTCCCAGAATGACTGTTTTTTTGGGCACATCGATTTGGGCCAGGTGCTGAAGCGCAGCGGTCATACTGCTTGGATTAGCGTTATAAGCATCCAGAACTAAGGTGTAATCAGCTCTTTTAAGCGTTTGAGACCTATTGTTGTTTGGGGTGTAGGTACTCAGTGCCTCTGCAATTTTTTGTATGGGTACCCCAAAATAAGTGCCGATTCTGATGGCGGCGCAGAGGTTGATAAAATTGTAATCGCCAAATAATTGCGTTTTGATCGACAGTCCAGACCAGCTCAGCACCAAGGTGGGTTCTTTTCGACTCAATTCAATCTCGGGAAATTGTCCTGGATCAATGGAGGTTTTGTTGGTGTAGTGAGCTAGTTTTTCTTCCTGAATGGGGTCCTCTGCGCGATAGAAAATATGCTCATTGCGTTCCGCGATGGCTTGGTAGAGCTCTGATTTTCCTTTGATGACCCCTTCAACTCCGCCAAATCCCTCCAAATGGGCTTTGCCAAAGTTGGTGATGTACCCGTAATTAGGTTGAGCGATGTCGCAAAGCGATTTGATTTCACCCTGGTGGTTGGCGCCCATTTCGACCACCCCAATTTCTGTATCGGAATTCATAGAAAGCAGGGTGAGGGGTACACCTATGTGGTTGTTCAGGTTTCCTTGTGTGGCTACTACCTTGAATTTTTGTGCCAAAACAGCAGCGATCAATTCCTTGGTGGTCGTTTTTCCGTTGCTTCCTGTGAGGGAGATGATCGGGATGTTTCGTTGACTCCGGTGGTATTTAGCCAGATCCTGAAGTGCGGTCAATACATCGGGCACCAAAAAGGTTTGCCCGTCGATGTACCACTCGGGTTTGTCGATGATGGAGTAAGCGGCTCCTGCCTCCAGGGCTGCTGAGGCAAATGAGTTGCCATCAAAATTTGGGCCGGATAAGGCAAAAAACAAGCAATTGGGGGTGATTTTACGGCTGTCGGTACAAACACTAGGGTGTTTTAGAAAGGAGGCGTATAGCTCTTCTGTGGACGTAAAATTCACTTTTTGGCTGTTTTGCTTTTGGGAGTACGGTTTAGGGACTTTGGTTTGCTGCCCAGATAAGACATAGCGCATCGAAATCCGATAAAATCGGTAGACATATACTCCGGCATATACCTTCTTTGTGCAGGATCCAGCCAGTAAGCTCGGTCTTTCCAAGAAGCGCCTTTGTACACGCGCACATCGTTGGTGATCATGGAGCTGCGGTTGTTGGATTTGTCGTATTCCAAGATTAGGCCACCAATACTGTCTCGGGTCACCAAAGGTTTGGGCGCGTTGTACATTCGGTTTTTGTCGGTGTTTTCTTCGTTGTAGCGGTTGTATCCTCTGGAGGAAGCCAAATCCCCGTCATTAAAGTTTCTGTTGTCGCTTTCTGAATAATTGAAGCGCATAAAGGTGTCTTCGTTGCCTAGAGGGACTTTGACAACTTCGCCAGGTAATCTCTTCACGGATAATTTGCCGTTGGGAAGTGTGTCAAATTCGATTCCTTCCTGGAGCACGGCCACTTTTCCGTCCTTGCCGATGGCTGCTTTTTGGAATACATTTCCTCGGTAATAATTGAAGTCGCTGTAATCGCTGTCAATGATAGGTCGATACACATCAGCCACCCATTCAGCCACGTTACCTCCCATGCCATAGAGCCCAAAATCATTGGCGGGGTGCATTTTCACAGGGGTGGTGACTGATCCGCCATCTTCTGACCAACCGGCAATACCGCCGTAATCACCTTTTCCTTTTTTGAAGTTGGCTAGCTGGTCGCCCAAAACTCTGCGGTCAGTATCTCTGGTTTGATTTCCCTCCCAGGGAAATTTCTTCCTTCCTTTATAGTTGTTGAATTCGCGCTGACTGCCAGGGGCTTGAGCGGCGTATTCCCATTCTGTCTCTGTGGGTAGGCGATAAGCGGGCAACAACACACCGTCGCTTAATTTGGCAAAAGAAGGGATCGTATCTCTCGAGGCTCTTCTGGCCAAAGAATCAATGGCGCCCCCATAAGCGGCATTTGGATTTTTCAAATAGGCCTCTGTGTCAAAAGCCACCATCTCACTCTCCAGAGGCTTAAATCTGGCATCTTTTTCCAGAAAACCGTTTTCTTCCAATAACAATTCATTGACGCGATTGGTTCTCCACTGGGCAAAACGCTGGGCTTGTAACCAGCTTACCCCCACGACTGGGAAATCGGCAAATGCGGGGTGTCTTAGGTAGTTTTCCACCAAATCCTCATTGTACGATAGTCGGTTGCGCCACACTAAGGTATCTGGCAAGGCACTTTGGTAGATGCCGTCGTATTTAGGATTGGAGGGTGGGTAAACAGCTTTGATGTACTCCAAAAACTCCAGGTACATGGCGTTGGTCACCTCGGTTTCGTCCATGTAAAATGACTGAACGTGTTGTTGGGTAGGGGTGTTGTTCCAGTCGCGCATGATATCGTCTTGAACACGCCCCTTCACAAAAGACCCTCCTTCAATAAAGACCAATCCCGGTCCAGTTTTTTGCGCTTGGCTGCTTTTGGGTTTGCCTAAAGGACTGTTTTTATCGTTTAAACTCCAGCCAGTAGCTCTGGATTCGTTTTTTGAGGCGCTGTTCTTACAGCTTCCCAAGGCCAATAGTGCTGAGCAAGTTGCCGCTAAAAAAACTGCACGTCTGGTATGCATCATTACAAAAGTGATTAGTGGTACAAATATAGCATTCCGGGGGTATAATATAAGGACTGCCTTTCTTTTTTTAGATCAACGCTGACCGAAGCGTTTTATTTTGTTGTTTTGGTAATATTCTAGATTTCTACACAATAGATGGGTGATTTTTCCGTTTTTTGTGTAGCCCAAATCCTGTTCATGAGAAATTTATTGGCCATAGCACTGTTGATCAGTGCAGGTGCATTTGCCCAAAATTTTAACGACCGCATCATCAACCCGGCGGTGCCTTTCCTGACGATCCCTTCAGATGCTCGTGCATCGGGTATGGGCGATACAGGTATAGTGACTGCACCAGATGTGTATTCTATACGCTGGAATCCAGCTAAACTGGCCTTTGTTCCCTGGGAGCAGCAAATAGGCGTGGGGTATACCCCTTACCTGGAAAGCGTCATTACGGACATCAATTTGTTGAGTGGAGTGTATGCCAAACGCATCGATGATCGCTCTGCTTTTTCTTTGGGATTGCGCTATTTTACCCTGGGAGAGATTGAATTGCGGCAGTTTGCTTCTGATCCGGGAGCATTGGCCAAACCCAATGAAATCGCCGTGGAGGGTGCCTATGCCCTGCAGTTGAGCCCTTTTTTCAGCATGTCTGTAGGGGGTAGATACGTGCGTTCTAACCTCAAGATACCTCAGTCAACTCAAGTAGATACCCGTGCGGCCCAGACTTTTGCTGTAGATATTTCCGCGTACAGACAAGGTCCATGGATGCCGAAGCAGGGTCATGACGGACGTTGGGTTTGGGGCTTTAATTTGTCTAACCTGGGACCTAAAATATCGTATGATTCTACCGGCGAATCCCTGTTTATTCCCACTAACCTCGGTGTTGGTATCGGCTATGATTGGGACTACGGTCCAGACAGTCGACTTTCCTGGGTATTTGAGTTAAACAAATTGATGGTTCCTACGCCAAAAGATTTAAACGAAGATGGTTTTGTCGATGGTACAGATTTGAGTCTTTATCAAGATATTGATTTCTTCTCGGGTGCATTGCGTTCATTTGGAGATGCCCCAGGAGGCTTTTCTGAGGAGCTAAAAGAAGTGGTATGGTCCACTGGATTGGAGTATGTGGTCTTCCAAAGACTGGCCATGAGGGCCGGTTATTTGAGTGAGCATAGGGACAAGGGCTTTAGAAAGTATGTGACCTTGGGGGCTGGATTTGGTTTAAAAAATGCCCAAATTGACCTAGCTTATCTAATTTCTACCGCCCAAGTGCGCAATCCCTTGGAAAACACCTTAAGGTTTTCTGTCTCATTTGATCTTTCTTCACTGAGGTCGGGTGCTGGTTTGTAGGGATAATTATCTGTCTATTTGCTTCTTTTTTTGATTGGGAAAAAAATTTAATGCGTATTTTTGACGCCCAGAAACGACAGAAGCAATCCAGATTCCCTATGAAAAAGATTACAAAAGAGGTTTACCTGAAGTGGTATGAAGACATGCAGTTTTGGAGAAGGTTTGAGGACAAGCTCGCCGCTGTGTATATTCAACAAAAAGTAAGGGGATTCCTGCATTTATACAACGGTCAAGAGGCTGTTTTAGCGGGTTCTTTGCACGCCATGGATCTTGAGCACGATAAAATGATCACTGCCTATAGAAACCACGTGCAGCCGATTGGTATGGGGGTTGATCCCAAAGCAGTCATGGCAGAGCTTTACGGAAAAGTCACAGGAACTTCTAAAGGTATGGGTGGTTCCATGCACATTTTTTCTAAAGAACACGGATTTTACGGAGGACACGGAATCGTAGGGGGGCAAATTCCTCTTGGAGCTGGTATCGCCTTTGCGGATAAGTATTTCGGTCGCAAAGGAGTAACGCTTTGCTACATGGGCGACGGTGCTGTGCGCCAAGGTTCCTTACACGAAACCTTTAACCTAGCTATGTTGTGGAAGCTTCCCGTAGTCTTTATCTGCGAAAACAATGGGTATGCGATGGGTACTTCGGTAGCCAGAACATCGTACACCACGGATATTTGGAAATTAGGGTTGGGTTATGAAATGCCCTGTGGACCAGTAGACGGAATGAATCCTGTGGAAGTGGCCAAAGAGGTAGACAAAGCGATTCAACGCGCCAGAAAAGGAGAAGGACCAACCTTCTTGGAGATGAAAACATACCGATATAGAGGTCACTCCATGTCTGATGCCCAACACTACAGAACCAAAGAAGAGGTAGAAGAATACAAAAAAATAGATCCAATCACTCAAGTGTTGGACATCATCAAGAAAAACAAGTACGCTACCGCAGCTGAGATTGAGGCTATTGATTTACGCGTTAAAGATTTGGTCGAGCAGTGTGAGCGTTTTGCTGAAGAATCTCCATACCCACCGGTACAGCAGATGTACGACATGGTGTATGAACAAGAAAACTATCCATTTATTCCTCATAAATTATAGCAGATGGCCGTAGTAATTAATATGCCCCGATTGAGCGATACCATGGAAGAGGGTACTGTAGCCTCTTGGTTGAAAAAAGTGGGGGATACCGTGAAGGAGGGTGATATTTTGGCGGAAATTGAAACCGACAAAGCCACCATGGAATTTGAATCTTTTAATGCAGGGACTCTATTGCACATTGGTATTGAAGCGGGGAAAACCGCCCCTGTAGATGCTCTTTTGGCCATCATTGGTGCGCCAGGAGAAGACATCAGCGCCTACCTTTCAGGAGCCCCAGCAGCTGCACAAGCAGCCTCTGTTCCGGCGGCTGAAACAGCACAACCAACACCTGCAGCAGCTCCTGCAGCGGTACCTCAAGGTGTTCAAGTAATCACCATGCCGCGTCTAAGCGACACCATGGAGGTGGGTACGGTGGCAACCTGGTTAAAAAAAGTAGGGGACTCCGTAAAAGAAGGAGATATGTTGGCTGAGATCGAAACGGACAAAGCCACCATGGAATTTGAATCTTTTTATGCAGGAACCCTTTTGCATATCGGTCTTCAGGCTGGCGAATCCGCCCCTGTGGACAGCGTGCTGGCCATTATAGGACCGCAAGGAACAGATGTATCGGCCTTGCTTTCTGGCGCGCCAGCTCCAGCTCCAGTCGTTACCTCGCCCGAGCCAGTGGCCGCTGCAGCACCTGCCACAGCATCAGCTCCAGTAGCGGTAACATCCGCGGCAACAGGTTCTAGAATATTGGCCTCACCCTTGGCCAAGAAAATGGCGGCAGACAAAGGCATTGACCTATCCTTAGTTCAAGGATCTGGCGAGTTTGGAAGAATTATCAAAGCCGATATTGAGCGATTTACACCTGCTGCAGCTGCAGCTCCTCAAGCAAGCGTTTCTGCTGCTCCTTCAGGTGTCGTACACAGTGAGGGTGTGAAAAACTCACAGATGCGCAAGGTAATTGCTAAGCGTTTATCAGCCTCTAAATTTACGGCGCCTCATTACTACTTAACTATTGAGGTGGATATGGAAGAAGCGATGGCTTCAAGAGCCCAGATCAATACCATGCCTGACACTAAGGTGTCGTTTAACGATATGGTGTTGAAGGCTACAGCTATGGCGTTGACTAAGCATCCTCAAGTAAATACCAGCTGGCAAGACGAACAAACCATTTATCACCAACATGTTCACATGGGGGTTGCCGTTGCGGTTGAAGATGGATTGGTGGTTCCTGTTATTCCATTTGCTGATCGTTTGGGCTTAACCCAGATCGGTGGGGCGGTTAAAGATTTAGCAGGTAAGGCGCGTTCTAAAAAATTGACTCCACAAGAAATGGAGGGAAGCACCTTTACGGTATCCAACTTGGGTATGTTCGGTATTCAAGAGTTTACCTCGATCATCAACCAACCTAACTCTGCCATACTTTCTGTTGGGGCAATTGTAGAAAAACCTGTGGTTAAAAAAGGTCAAATTGTTGTGGGGCACACCATGAAGTTGACTTTGGCTTGTGACCATAGAACAGTAGATGGAGCGACTGGTGCTCAGTTCTTACAAACCCTACAGACTTATTTGGAACACCCAGTAACCATGCTGGCTTAATAGGTGTTGATATACAGATTAACCGCTCTATATGAGCGGTTTTTTTTTGCTCTTTTCCCAAGCAGAATGCGCTATAATCCTTAATTTTAACCCAACCCTAAATGATATGAGCACCGTCCAACGGATCAAGCAACCCATCGAAGCCGAAATGGAACTTTTCGAAAAGAAGTTTTATGAATCGATGGCTTCTCAGGTGCCCTTGCTAAACAGAATTACCTACTATATTGTTACGCGCAAAGGAAAACAGATGAGGCCCATGTTTGTTTTTCTCTGTGCTAAGTTAGCTGGCCAGGGTAAGGTGCAGGACCGTACTTATCGAGGTGCTTCAGTGATTGAACTGATACATACCGCTAGTTTAGTTCACGACGATGTGGTGGATGACAGCGATAAGCGTCGTGGATTTTTTTCCATCAATGCTGTGTGGAAAAATAAAATCGCGGTATTGGTGGGGGATTATTTGCTCTCCAAAGGCATGTTACTCTGCATAGAGCACAAAGATTTTGATCTACTTGAGTTGATTTCAGTAGCTGTGCGCGAAATGAGCCAGGGAGAACTGCTTCAAATTGAAAAAGCCAAAAAATTAGATATTACAGAAGCTGTTTATCTGTCGATTATACGCCAAAAAACCGCTTCCTTAATTACGGCTTGCTGTGCTTTAGGTGCCGCTTCCGTAGGTGCACCAGCTCAAGAAATTCAACGGTTTAGCGATTTTGGTGCGGCGTGTGGGATGGCCTTTCAGATCAAGGATGACCTGTTTGATTACGGCAAGTCCCAAATAGGTAAGCCCACAGGGATCGATATCAAAGAACAAAAAATGACTTTGCCGCTTATATACGCTATGGAACACGCGACTTTAGCGGAGCGCAAGTGGATGTTGGGTGTGGTAAAAAAACACAATACCGACCGCAAGAAAGTAAGAGAACTGATCGCCTGGGTTAAAGAAAAAGGGGGCATGGATTACGCCATGGAGCGCATGCACGCCTACAGAGATGAGGCTTTGTCCTTAATCGCTGATTACCCGGATTCTCCCGCAAAGAAGTCTCTCTATGAGATGGTTAACTACGTAGTAGATCGCCCCTTGTAGGTTATTTCCCCCGTTAAACGTCTAGCTCACCTCCCTATGAGCGCACGAGTTATCTTGTGTTGTTATGTCTACTCAATATCTTGGTCAGTGGGGTGAGGATCTGGCTGCCCGCCATTTATGCGCATGCGGCTACACCTTAGTAGCGCGCAACTTTCGGCATCAGCATGCAGAAATTGATTTGATAGTCCGAGGATTTGGTTGGTTGGTATTTGTCGAGGTGCGCACCAGAAAGGGGAGTATACTCATCGATCCGCTGAGCAGTGTCACTAAAATAAAGCAAAGACATTTAATCAGAGCAGCTAACTTCTATGCGTGTTCGCACAAGATTGACGAGGATTTGAGGTTTGATATTGTCGGAATTTCTTTGGTTGGCACCTCAGTAGCCATAGATCACGTTCAAGACGCCTTTTTGTTTTTTTGATTATATTTGTTTAATTTGTAACAATCAGTTATTTTTACCAAAACTTTAACAATCATGAAAACGATTTCTTCTGGTGTAGAAAATTACATCAAAAAGAAGCCTTTCTTGCAAAGTGCACTTTCTCAAGGGATTATCAATTTAACTTCGCTTTCTCGGTATATCAGACCAGAGATCGAAGAGGCTTTGGGCAAGGATATTCGCAATGGCGCAATCGTTATGGCGCTTAAACGACTTTCCGATGATTTGGAGTTTCGCGCCACCCATAAAATTGTCAAGGTGCTCAAAGAAATCGGAGAGATTACTGTCCGTTCTTCACTTACAGATTTTACTTTTTTAGTTTCTGAGACCATTTTGGAGAACCAGACTGTTTTACTCAAAGAAGTCAATAAGAACAAGGAAGTTTTTTATACGTCCTCTAGAGGGGTAAACGAGTTAAATATTGTGGTGAGCAGTGTTTTGGATCCTGTCATTGAGCAATTATTTGCCGCTGAAAAATGCACCCAAAAAGCCAGTAATTTATCCTCGATTACGGTAAAGCTTCCCTCGGAAAACGTATCCGTACCGGGAATTTACTATTTTATATTTCAGCGATTGGCCTGGGAAGGGATTGTGCTGTATGAAGTGATTTCTACGACGAACGAATTCACCATCATCGTGGATGACCAACATGTTGATGTAGCGTTTAAAACGATCAAAAATCTTAAGGAGCTGTAGCCAAAAGTTGATCGATTGCCTGGTAAGCTTTGGCTGCGCTTTTGATCGAATCAAAGACGATCATTAAACGTTTTCCATTGCGGGTGTCTTTTTCTTTAAACACGCAAAGCCCAGGTCTAGCCGCCACCAAGTTTAATAAACTGTGGAATTGATCTGATTGATAAAAAGGAGATTGTGGATCACTGACAAAATAGCACCACATCTTACCTTGCTTCAATACTATTTTTTCAATTCCTAAAGGCATCACCCTGATTTTTAGTGCGACGGATTGCATTAAGGATTTAGCCACGCTGGGCATAGCACCAAAACGATCAATTAATTGATTTTCAAAGGTATTTAGATCGGCCAAGTTTTCTATGGCCGCCAATTCAGCATACATGGCTAGGCGTTCCGTGGTGCTGTTGATATAGTCCTCTGTAAAGCGCAATTCGAGGTCAGTGTCTATTTGTATTTCGCTGATGCCCCAATTTTTCTTGGTTTTTGGCTCATCTTTAAACAGTTCAGCAAAGCTATTTTCCTTGAGCTCTTCAATCGCTTCTTGCATGATTTTTTGATAGGTGTCAAAACCGATATCGTTGATGAAACCACTTTGTTCTCCGCCTAATAAATCCCCTGCACCTCTGATTTCAAGGTCTTTCATGGCGATGTGAAAACCACTGCCCAATGCGGTGAATTGGGTTAAAGCCTCCAGTCTTTTACGCGCCACCTCAGTCATGGCTATTTCGGGTGGGGTGATGAAATAACAAAAGGCTTTCTTGTTACTTCTGCCCACACGACCCCTCATTTGGTGTAAATCACTCAGACCAAAATTCTGTGCATTATTGATCAGCATCGTATTGGCGTTGGATACATCTAGACCACTTTCGATGATTGAGGTAGAGACCAGCACATCGTAGTCACCTTGCATAAAAGCGATCATTTGTTCTTCCAGTTGGTGTCCTTCCATTTGACCATGAGCGATAGTGATGCGTGCATCAGGCACCAATCGCTGTATCATTCCCGCCACCTCTTTGATGTTTTCTATGCGGTTGTGGATAAAAAACACCTGTCCGCCACGACTGATTTCATAAGCGACAGCATCGCGAATTTTTCCTTCATCAAATCGAATTAATTCGCTTTCAATAGGGTATCGATTGGGTGGGGGCGTTTGAATTACCGAGAGATCTCTAGCTGCCATCAGACTGAACTGCAAGGTTCTGGGTATAGGGGTAGCTGTTAGTGTGAGCACATCTATATTCTCTTTCAATGACTTCAGCTTATCTTTAACAGATACGCCAAATTTTTGTTCTTCGTCTACGATGAGTAAGCCCAGATCTTTGTACTTGATTTGAGGACCTACAATTAGGTGCGTACCTATGAGCACGTCGATTTGACCTCTTTCCAGTCGTTCCAGGATATCCTTTTTTTCTTTGGCGCTTCTAAACCTATTTAGGTATTCAATCTCAATGGGCAGATCAGCCATCCGTTGGCTAAATGATTTAAAGTGTTGGTAGGCCAATATGGTCGTGGGCACCAATACGGCCACTTGCTTTCCATTATCTGCAGCTTTAAATGCAGCGCGAATAGCCACCTCTGTTTTTCCAAAACCCACATCACCGCAGATCAGTCGATCCATCGGTCGTTCACTTTCCATATCTTGTTTTACCTCAGCGGTAGCTTTGCTTTGATCTGGCGTGTCTTCGTATAAAAAAGAGGCTTCAAGTTCGTATTGCAGATAGGAGTCTGGGCCGTATTGAAACCCTTTTTTCAGTTTTCTTTTCGCGTAGGTTTGAATCAGGTCAAAGGCGATTTTTTTGACTCGGGCCTTTGTTTTTTCTTTGACCGCTTTCCAGGCAGGTGAGCCCAGTTTATACAGTTTAGGTTCAGCACCTTCCTTTCCGTTGTACTTCGATATTTTGTGCAATGCGTGGATGGATACATAGAGGATATCTCGATCTCCATAGATCAGTTTAATCGCCTCCTGCATACGCCCCTCCACTTCAATACGCTGAAGTCCCGCGTATTTCCCTATTCCGTGGTCCATATGGGTCACATAATCACCAATTTCCCACTTATGAAGCGCGTTTAACGCCTCAGCTGCTTTTTTGGTGTTGTGTGACTTGAGTTTAAATTTATGGTATCGCTCAAAAATTTGGTGATCTGTGTAGAGGACTAAATTTAATTCTGGACTGATAAATCCTTGACTCAACGTCATCACCTCCGCGGTAAATGTGGCTTCTGGATCAATTTGCGCCCATATATCGCGCATCCTATGGGCCTGCTGTTCTGTGGCACAAGCAATTACGGTGTGTAGACCTTCTCCTTGCTTTTGGTGCAAGTCAGCTACCAGGAGATCAAATTTTTTGTGAAAAGCGGGTTGAGGTTTGGTGGACCACAAAAAATCAGGTTTTTTATCCGAGACTTGTCCCACCACATCTATTTGGTCCCAGGAAGACCATTCTTTGATCAGTTGTTCCCCACTGATCAACAAGGTATGTGGCGGAAGTTGAGCTACCCCACGTCCTAGGTGACTCGCGTACACCTGTTCGGCCTGTCGGTATAAATCGGATAAATCACGGGCGATTAGGTCTTGATTTTCGGTGATCAGCAAGGTGTGTGCTGGCCAATGTTGCAAAAAGGAAACACGCGGAATATCCAGACTTTTATCGTCGATATCCCCCATGATTTCCATGGAGTTTACTTGATTTTTTGACCATTGGGTCTGTAGGTCAAAGGTCCGAATGCTTTCTACCTCATCGCCAAAAAACTCAATGCGGTACGGGTCTTCATGGGCATACGAGAACACATCGATTATCCCACCACGCACGGAAAATGTGCCGGGTTCGGCCACAAAATCCACCCGTTGAAAATGATATTCAAAGAGTGTTTCATTGATAAAGTCCAAGGATACCTTATCTCCAACCGACAGTTTTAATGTCTGATCAGTCATTGATTTTTCTCCGACTACTTGCTCTAATAATGCTGCCGTATAAGTGACCACCACAGGGTGTTTGGTCGTTTTTAACTTTTTTAATACCTCTGTTCTCAGGAGTACATTGGCATTGGCGGTATCTTCAATCTGGTACGGTTTCCTGTAGCTCCCTGGATAGTAAAGCACTTGATCTGGTCCCAAAGTCAACTGTAAATCATTGTAGGCATAAGCCGCAGACTCTTGATCGCGCAGCACCCATAGAATAGGTCGGTTTTTTTTGTGAAACAGCTGCCCCAAGACTAAAGCACCCACGGAACCTTCCCATCCAGAAAGGGTCTTTTTGATAGACCCACCCGGCAAATTAGGCTGCGCCAGTGCCTGCTCCATCTCGATTAGGTGGGGGGCATTTTCTAGGTATGTGCGCAACAAAAATTCTGACAAGGATAAAAATTTGCGCAAAGATAGTCCATCTCTATTGGGGGACAAGTAGCCAATGCATTATCTTTGTGGTTTAAAATTTGATTTATGTCGATTGCTCAATTATATCCTTCTGCTTCATCTGAAAACAATGAAAACTTATACTTGTCTCTTGTGCGAATTGCTCAAGTCGATGGTCAAGTCAGCGAACAAGAACAAGCCTTACTCAACCGAATTGCCCTGCGCATGGGTTGGAATCAAGAGGAACAACTGCGGCTACAAGAACGAGCTAGTTCAGCTGTTGTTACGCCAATAATTGATGCAGAGGAACGCATAGAACGCATGTACGCATTGCTCCGAATGGGTCATATCGATGGAAGAATGGACGATGCTGAGCGCAGTCTGCTTCAGCGTTATGCCATTGCATTAGGATTCCCAACACAAGGCATTGAACAACAGTTGGCCCATTGGTGCAGTTTGTTCAACGGTCAAATATCATTTTCAGACTTTAAACAAGTGTTGCAATAATGACGCTTGTGATTGAATTTGTGAAACTCCGCCGATGAAGCGGAGTTTTTTTTGGCGTCAAATAAATATATTTAACTTTGTGTTTTATTTATAACAATATGTCTTATTCTATCCGACCTGCCGTAGCTCAAGATATGCCTGCTGTTCATGCTCTGATCGTGGAGTTGGCTGTTTTTGAGCGTGAACCAGACGCGGTGACCTTGACCCTTGATCAACTCATTGAAGATGGGTTTGGTTCCGAAGCCCCAAGGTTTCACTGTTTTGTGGCAGAGACAGAGGAGGGTATTGCAGGTATGGCTTTGGTGTATCCCAGGTATTCAACCTGGAAGGGTAAATCCCTACATCTAGAGGATTTAATTGTTCAGGAATCTAAACGCGGCTTGGGATTGGGAAGTGCTTTATTGAGCGCTGTAGTACGCTACGGTGCACAACAGGGCGTAGCCCGTATTTCTTGGGAAGTGCTCAGCTGGAACCAATCAGCCATCGATTTTTATGAATCAAAAGGAGCCAAAGTGCTCAGAGACTGGCATGTAGTTCAGCTCAGCACAGAGGGTATTCACTTTTTTCCACATCAATCATGAGGGTATTTAAATTTGGAGGAGCGTCGGTAAAAGATGCTGCTGGTGTGCGCAATGTCGCACATGTATTGAGTGAAATGGGTCACGACCAGACCCTAGTAGTTGTCTCTGCTATGGGAAAGACCACCAATGCTATGGAAGAATTGGTGGGGATATATATGGCCCATCCATACGGTATTACTGGATCTCTTGAGGGGATTCGGCGATACCACATGGACGTGGTTATCGAATTGTTTCCCGATGCCCAACATCCGGTGTATCAAAAAGTGGCCCAACTATTTTTAGAAATCGAAGATTTCTTCAAACGCAACAAGTCTCCCAAATACAATTTTGTGTACGACCAGATCGTCGGATATGGGGAATTGCTTTCTTCCACTATTCTCAGCGAATATCTGATCAGCCAAGGGTTGGCCAATCAATGGGTGGACGTACGCGGATTGATCAAGACCGATAACCACTACCGAGACGCTCAAGTCGATTGGGATCAAACAGCTGAAGCAGTAAGCACTAAGCTCACCAAGGGCCCATTCTACATCACCCAAGGATTTTTAGGGTCGGATGAAAATCATTTTACCACTACGTTAGGTCGGGAAGGTTCAGATTATACGGCAGCTATATTGGCCTATTGTATGGACGCTGAATCAGTAACCATTTGGAAAGACGTACCCGGCGTACTCAATGCAGATCCCAGATATTTTGATAACGCGGAACTTTTGCACCACATATCCTACAGAGAAGCTATTGAACTTGCTTTTTACGGCGCATCAGTGATTCACCCAAAAACACTTCAACCACTTCAAGGAAAGCTGATCCCCTTGCACGTGAAGTCATTTATTGATCCCCACGCTCCAGGTACTACAGTTTCAGAAGGGGAGGGGATTACGCCTATGGTGCCTTGCTTCATTGTAAAGAAAGAACAGGTCCTGCTCAAACTATTTTCCCGGGATTTCTCTTTTATTGTGGAGAACTCCATGAGTGAACTCTTTAGACTTTTTCACCAATACAACATCAAAGTAGAGCTGATTCAAAACTCGGCCATCAGTTTCTCGGTATGTGTAGACAACCGCTTTAAGCGTTTAGAAGAATTGCTGGAAGTACTGGAGCAAAAATATAAGGTAACCGCGGTATTTGATGTGTCCTTGTATACGGTGCGTCATTTTGATGAGCCCTCCATTTTGGCACTTCAGAAAGATAAAGAGATTCTTTTGGAGCAGCGAGGTAAAGAGACAGTACAGTTAGTGGTAGCTTAACATTAGTGCCCTTTCCTTTTGTATCTTTGGGTCTAAATTTCGAGAGTCATGAGTTTGGTCAGTGCAAAAGAAATGGCGCAAGCCAGTGGACTTTCCCGTTGGGGTTGGCTGGGACAATTGGCCGGATGGGTGCTGATAAAAATCACCAGAATTTCTGCATTAAACCGCTTTTATGACGCCCACAAGCATCTAGATGGTCCAGCCTTTATGCAAGCGGTCATGGATTACTTCGAAATTGACGTGCGCTGGCCGGAGCAGGAACTAAAACGTTTTCCCAAAACAGGTCCATTTGTCGTGGTATCCAATCACCCCCTAGGTGGGATTGACGGAATTTTACTTTTGTTGTTGGTAGGCAGTCAGCGGTCTGATTTTAAAGTGATGGCCAATTTTTTGTTGTCTAGAATCACCCCATTGGCCCCGTATATTTTTCCGGTTAATCCATTTGAGGATCACAAAGAGGCGTCAAGCAGTTTGCACGGGTTTAAACAAGCCTTGGCACATCTGGCAGAAGGAGGGGTTTTGGGTATTTTTCCCGCTGGCGAAGTGGCCACCACAAGAGCGGGAAATAAATCGATAGACCAACCCTGGCACATTCCCGCATTAAAGTTGATCAGAAAAGCTGGAGTCCCAGTCGTTCCTGTCTATTTTCATGCCAAAAACAGCACGTTCTTTTACAGAATTGCCCGATTGGGTCCTGCATTTCGCACTGCTGCTTTGGTATCGGAGATGTTTACACAGCGTTTTCGAAAAATTTCCATACGTATCGGAAAGCCTATTTCGGTAGCTCAACAAGAAGAAGAAGCGACTATCGAGGAGTACGGAGCGCTGTTGCGACTGAAAACCGAAATGCTCTCCAAGGTATACGAGCGCAGACGCCTCACGTTGCCCAGTACGATTCAATTGCCTAAAATACCCAGAAAAATAGTAGAGGCTCAAGATCCTGAGTTATTGGCCCGTGAAATAGCTGTCCTCCAGCAGCTGGGCAAATCCCTTTTAAAAAGCAAGAATTACGAAGTATTCCTGGCGCAAGCCCCTCAGATGCCCGGACTGTTGCAGGAAATCGGACGTCAGCGAGAACTGACTTTTAGGGCCATTGGAGAGGGGACCAACAAATCGATTGACTTGGATACCTACGACACCTATTACCACCATCTGTTTTTGTGGGACCATGATGGAGCCTGCGTTGTAGGCGCCTACCGCATGGGTTTTGGCCAAGAGATTTTCCCGGCCAAAGGGATTGAAGGGTTCTACGTCCAAGATCTGTTCCGCATGGAGCCAGAGCTGTACCCGATGATGCAGCGCACCATGGAGATGGGTAGGGCCTATATTGTCTCGGAATATCAGCAAAAACCCATGCCGCTTTTTCTTTTGTGGAAAGGGATCATACACACCACCCTTCGCTATCCCAATCACGACTTTTTGATGGGTGGCGTTAGTATCAGCAATCAGTTTTCAAATTTCTCTAAATCTTTGATGATTGAATTTATGAAATCTCACTATTGGGATCCGTACATCGCCCAATACATCCACCCCAAAAAGGAGTTTAAGGTAAAGCTTAAGGATGCGGACAAAGAGTTTGTTTTTGACGAAACACAAGCCGATCTGAATAAATTTGATCGTTTGATTGAGGAAGTTGAACCGGGTAGTCTCAGGCTTCCGGTCTTGATCAAAAAATACATCAAGCAAAACGCTAAAGTAGTGGCGTTTAATGTGGATCCATTGTTTAACAATGCCATTGATGGTTTGATGTACATCAAAATCTCAGAAATACCTGAAGAAACAGTGCGTCCCGTGATGGAGGAGTTTCAAAAAGAAATTGAGCGGGGCAACATCCATTAAATCAGGGAGAATTTTTTTCCCATGCGGCTACCTTGTCGACGATAGTTTGTGCGAGTTTGACATGGCTTTCAGCACTCCAGCCGCCCACATGTGGAGAGAGCAGTACCTTGGGGTGATGAACTAAGCGCACTAGGGTAGGGTGCGGATTTGGGCCCTGAAATAAACCTTCAAAACTACTGGGTTCAAACTCTAAAACATCTAGGGCCGCACCCAGAATCTGGCCTCTGTCCAGGGCCTCCAGCACGGCGTGGGTATCCACTGTTTTTCCGCGACCTGTGTTGATCAGCCAAAAAGGCTTGGCGATTTGATCGATCCGCTGGGCATTGAGCCAATGGTCTGTATCTTGGGCTTGCGGCAAATGCAAACTCAATACGTCTACCTGTTCTAAAAATTCAGCTAAAGGAATTTGTTCCGCCCAAGAGTCTGTCAGACCTGGTTTGATATCGGTGCAGATCACCCGGCAGCCAAACCCGCTTAATACCTGGGCAAAAGCGTGACCCATCACTCCATAACCCACAATTCCTATTGTTTTACCGGCAATTTCAAACCCGCGATGTCCCTCGCGATCCCATATACCTGCTCGTACGCTTCGGTCAGCAGCGCATAGTTTGTTGGTCATCGACAGCAACATGCCCAATGCGTGTTCCGCTACGGCACCTCTGTTGCCTTCTGGGGCAGCAATCACCGCCACTCCTTTGCTTTGGGCATAGGCGACATCAATGTTTTCGAGTCCAGCCCCGACACGACCTATCCATTTAAGTCCCGTCGCACGATCGATAAATGATTGGTTAATCGAAAAACGTGAACGAACGACTAGCCCAGTATATCCAGGCCATTGCTGAAGAATTTCCTCGGAAGAACTCGTGTAATCAAAGGTGTTTTCGTAGCCTAACTGACTTAATCCATGGGCCAAAACCTCGTGATTGCTGTCGATATGCAGGACGCTTTTCATCAAATACCCAAAATCAATTTGGCGATACTGAAGTAGATCAAGATGCCAAAAATGTCGTTTGATGTCGTGATAAATGGCCCGGTTGCAATCGCCGGGTCAACCCCTCTTTTGTGAAGAAATATAGGGATAAATGTACCGATGATTCCGGCAAACAAGGTCACGGAAACCAAGGATAAGGAGATGGCCATAGAGGTAAGTATATTGCCTTTCCAGACCCAGGTCACCAAAAGCAACAATCCGCCGAGTAATGATCCATTGAGCAGAGAAAGCATCACTTCTTTGAGCAAACGTTGACTCATAGTGCCTCTAAGGCCCTCTGAGGCAAGTGCCTGAACCACAATGGCGCTGGATTGAACACCCACATTTCCAGCCATAGCTGCGATGAGTGGGCTAAAGAAGAACAGCATGGCGTGGTCTTTCATCAAAGATTCAAACCCACCCATGATGGCTGCAGCCCCAATCCCGCCTAAAAGACCTAAAAACAACCAGGGAATTCGTGCTTTGGTCAAGTCCAAAATATTGTCATCTGCTTCAACGTCTGAGGAAAGACCTGCAGCGAGTTGGTAGTCTTTTTCTGCTTCCTCTCGAATAACATCCACGATGTCATCAATAGTGATACGGCCCACCAATCGATGTGCTTCATCGACTACCGGAATAGCCTCCAAGTCATACTTGGACATGATACGCGCTACTCCTTCAGGAGTTTCGTTGACATGCACAAAATCAACCTTGGGGATATAAATTTCGGCAATGTGAGTTTTTGTCGAGGTGGTTAGTAGATCTTTCAACGACAACCGACCCTTGAGTACATCGTGGTCGTCTACCACATAAATAGAGTGAACCCGGGTCACGTGTTCTGCTTGCACACGCATTTCGCGGACGCATTTCGCGACCGTCCAATTTTCATTGACTTTAACCAACTCTTTGGCCATCAATCCACCAGCAGAATCCTCATCGTAGCGCAGTAGGTCGACAATATCTTGCGCGTGTTCCTTGTCATCCAAGCTTTGGATGACCTGCTGTACCATTTCCTGAGGTAGATCAGCGATCATGTCGGCGGCGTCATCTGTGTCTAGCTCATTGATCTCACTAGCAATTTCTTGTGCGCTGAGATTAGACAAAATAGACTCCCTGAGGTATTCATCCAATTCAGTCAGGATGTCGGAAGTTTTTTCTGAATCCAGGAGTTTGATCAGGTAGGTCGCTTCTTCAACACTAAGCTCATCGATGATTTCGGCTATGTCGGCAAAGTGGTAATCTTCGAAGAGTGCCACCAAAGCATCACCTTGCTGGGCTTCGATGAGTCCTTGTATTTGCTCGATGAGCGCTTCGGTGAGTTTAAATGTGGCCATGGTCTAATAACTGTGTCAATGCGACAAATTCTGAGACCCCCAACTGTTCTGGGCGTTGGTCAAAGATAGCATCTTTAGGTAAAAACCCATCAGGAAAACAGGGTTTTAGGCTGTTGCGCAAAGTTTTTCTGCGCTGGTTAAAGGCAGTTTTTACCACCAGGAAAAACTTTTTCTCATCACAACCCAGGTTCGTTGATGCTTTTCTTTGGAGCAATAACACCCCAGAGTCTACTTTGGGCGGTGGCGAAAACACCCCGGGAGGAACGGTAAATAAGTAAGTAGCTTCGTAAAACGCCTGGGTCAGTACAGATAAGATACCGTATACTTTACTCCCCGGTGCAGCGCATATTCTTTGGGCTACTTCCTTCTGAAACATACCAGAAAACTCGGGGATTTGCTCCCGAAAGGCCAATAGTTTGAAGACGATTTGGGTGGAAATGTTGTAGGGGAAGTTTCCGGTAATATTAAAGGGTTGACCGCCAAACCATTCTTGTATATCTGCTTTTAAAAAATCGCCGTAGACCACGCGAAGTTGCGCTTCTGGATGCATGAGTTGGGCCTGAACTGGCGCCCACTGTTCATTGAGGTAGTCGATCGATTCGCGATCAATGTCTAGAGCGACTAGATCTATGGGTTTTTCTAATAAAAATTGGGTGAGCACACCTGTTCCAGGTCCTATTTCTAAGACTCTATGGGTGTCTTTAAGGGTCAGGGTTTGAGCGATCCGTTTGGCCGTATCTAGGTCATGAAGAAAGTGTTGGCCTAGGTGTTTTTTAGCCTGAACGGGTCCTTTCATCCTGCTAAATTTTGAGGTTCTAGCACGGTGGCAAATCGCATGACTCCCGAACCAAATTCGCGGTGAAGTAAGGCGTCAATTTTTGGTGCACATACATGGATAAAGGCTTCTAGCTGTTCTGAGCCGGAGAAATGAATTTGAAAAGCAAAGGTTTGCGTATCCCCTTCATCGGTTAATACCACTCGGTAAAGGGCAGGCGAAACAGCCCCTGTATAGGGGCTTACCTCAGGAACCAAGACTGAATTCATCCAAGTTTTCCAGGAGTCGATGAGCTGGTTTTCTACCTGTAATGTGAGGTTGTAGATCATGAAATCAGGTCAAATCCAGTATACGGCACTAACACATCGGGTACGCGAATTCCTTCGGGTGTCTGGTAATTCTCTAAAATACCTGCGAGCACTCGGGGTAAAGCCAAGGCGCTTCCGTTCAAGGTGTGGCAAAGTTGATTTTTTCCTGTTTCGTCTTTGAACCTCAGTTTAAGTCTATTGGCTTGGAAGGTTTCAAAATTGGATACAGAGGAGATCTCTAACCAACGTTCTTGGGCGGTGGAGTATAGTTCAAAGTCGTAGGTGAGCGCTGAGGTGAATCCCATATCGCCACCACACAGTTTAAGGATGCGGTACGGAAGTTGCAGGGCATCCAATATTTTTTTGACGTGATCCACCATTTCCTCTAGTGCCTGATAGGAACGCTCGGGATGTTCTACCCGAACAATTTCCACTTTGTCAAATTGGTGGAGTCGATTTAAACCGCGTACGTGAGCTCCATAGCTGCCCGCCTCTCGTCTAAAACAGGGCGTGTAGGCTGTGTAGGCTACAGGTAATTGGTTTTGCGCCAACAACACATCTCTGAATAGGTTGGTTACAGGTACTTCTGCTGTAGGGATCAGATAAAGATCATCCACACCTACATGGTACATCTGACCTTCTTTGTCCGGGAGCTGTCCTGTGCCATAGCCGGAGGCTTCGTTGACCAAATGCGGAGGTTGAATTTCCGTATACCCCGCCTCCGTATTAAAGTCGAGGAAGAATTGGATGAGGGCGCGCTGCAAGCGCGCGCCCTTGCCCTTGTATACGGGGAATCCTGCTCCAGCAATTTTCACCCCGAGTTCAAAATCGATCAAGTCGTATTTTTTGGCCAGGTCCCAATGCGGCAGGGCGTCTTGATGCAATTGCGGTATACGGCCTGCTTCAAAGACGGTCTCATTGTCTTCAGCGCTTTTGCCCTGGGGAACACTGTGGTGGGGCGTGTTGGGCAGTAGGTATAATTTTTCTTGAAGAGATAGGGCACAGGCATCCATCTCTTGTTGGATCTGTTTGTTGAGGTCTTTGAGTTGAGCCGTTTCTGATTTAAGAGCTTCGGCTTCTGAAGCTTTTCCGCTTTGAAACAGCTGACCGATGGATTTGGCGAGTTGGTTGGCTCGGGCTGCGTTCTGGTCGAGCTCAGTTTGCAGCGCTCTTCTGCGTTCATCTAAGGCCAATACCTCCTCGATTAAAGGAGCAGCCTCCAAGTTTCTTTTTGCCAGAGCGGCAACCACCGCCTGTGGATCATTTTTTAGTTGTTGAAGTAACAGCATAACAGCAATACAATAGGGCCACAAAGGTACATTTTATGCCCATAATCAACACTTATGGGACTCATTTATCCGAGAGAGCCTTGCTGAATAAGAGCTAGGGCGTGTTTTTTATCCTCCATCAATTGAGATTTTAAGGAATCTACGTGGTCAAATTTTTGTTCGTCTCGAAGTCTTTCCTCAAAGTGCAGGGTGATTTCTTGACCGTACAGATCCTGATCTAGATCGAATATGTGCGCCTCAATATGTTGCTGAAACCCATCTACGGTAGGGTTGGTGCCTATATTGGCCATGGCCCATTTGCGCTGATTCTGCCAGGTGACCTGAACCAAATAGACCCCATGGGCCGGAATAATTTTTAATGGATCGGTGATGGCTAGGTTGGCCGTGGGGAAGCCCAGTGTGCGTCCCAATTTTTTTCCAGGAATCACCAGGGCGGTCAAAGGGTAGGGGTATCCCAAGGCGCGTTTTGCCTGAGCGACAAGACCTTTTTTGAGGTCAGCCCTGATCTGACTCGAGCTGATAGGAAGTCCATCTCTAGTTTGTGCTTCGATTTGTACCACTTCAATGCCAAATTCAGGCCCCCAAGAGGTAAGTTCGTCATAACCTGCTTGTCCACCGACACCAAACCGATGATCGTACCCCACCAAAATTAATTTAGCCTTCAGCTCGCCGACTAATACTTGTTTCACATAATTATGGGCAGGCATTTGCGCAAGTGCTTTAGTAAATGGATACAGCACTAAATGAGCGAGCCCTAAGGCGGCTAGATGTGCTGATTTTTCTTGCTGGGTGTGCAAGAGCTCCATGGGCCGCCCCCCTTGAAGCACCGTTCTCGGATGTGGATCAAAGCTGAGCACGGTGGGGCTTAGGCCCCGTTCCCGAGCGAGGTGAATCAATTGACTGATCACCGCTACATGCCCCAGATGCACTCCGTCAAAGCTTCCCATCGTAATGGCTGTTGCTTCTTCTGGGCCCCAGAGCGGAATGTCTTTTGTGGTGGTCAAGTTTTTGGGAAAGTGAATTGTTGTAAATTTAGCCAGATAATTAACCCTGGATGCGCACAAAATTAAGGTTCCTTTTTTCAATTTCCCTCTTTTTTTTCGCCTTTATGGCCTGGGCCCAAACTCCCTGGCAGCAAGTTGAAGCCTCCAATGCTGCGGAGTTACAACTCGCTCAATCTCCCGAAGCGATTTTGGGCTGGTGGTCATGGTCTGGGGTTGGCAGGGAAGTGTCCGCCAATAAAACAACCCAGGATATATGGTATTTACCGGATGCTCAGGGTGAGGTGATTGCCTGGGAGGTTGCTCCCTTTGATGCCTTGAGCGAGGAATTGCGCGTCCAATTCCCTGAGTTGAGAAGTTTTCAAGCCCAACACCCTACTAAAGCCGATCAATACTTGTGGTTTAGCCAGGGTCCCCAGGGAATTCACGCTTCGATTTGGGACGGTAGAGCACAAGAGTATGTGTTTATGGATCCAGTGAAAGGGACAGGGAAACACCTCCAATACACTGCCAAATATCAGGCGCCAGACCCATCTTTTTTTTGTGGCACTCCCGAAATATCCGCGTCACTCAGCGCTAAAAATACCCCATCCACGGCTGCGGGAACTCCGGTAAATCTCCGCACTTTTCGCCTGGTGGTTGCCGCTTCAGGAGAGTATACCACTTACCACGGGGGAACGGTAGCTGGCGCTTTGGAAGCGATCAACGCCACCTTGACCCGAGTCAACATGGTCTTTGTGCGCGATTTAGGGCTAAAGCTGGAGCTGATTGAACAAACCACTCAGGTAATTTATACAGACGCCACCTTGGATCCGTTTGGCAATGGTGATTTAAATGAGGAAATTGATGCCACATTACGCACAGTAATCGGCCCAACACTGTACGATTTGGGTCACCTTTTTCATCAAGGATCCAACAACGGCAACGCGGGATATATTGGATCTCTGTGCCAAGACAGCAAAAAAGGAGCTGCGTTTACCTCTGGAGCTAATCCTGAGGGAGAGCGTTTTGACATTGACTATGTGGCTCACGAAATAGGTCATCAATTGGGGGCCAACCACAGTTTTGCCTATGAATCAGAAGGTACCATAGCCCAAGTAGAGCCGGGTAGTGGTACGACGATCATGAGTTATGCTGGATTGGTAGGAACGAACAATGTGGCGTTTTCGTCTTCGGATTATTTCCACGGAATATCGATTATCCAAATCACTAATTATCTCAGCACCCAAGCATGTGGTGTTTCTTCGGCTACATCCAATACCGCACCTGAAATCACCCAAATTGCCGAGCGCATACTGGTGCCCAAGGCAACTCCCTTTGTTTTAAAAGGATCTGCTGTAGATTTGGAGAGCGCTTCGGTAACCTATAATTGGGAGCAAGTCGATGCTGGTTTGATGGGTGTAGACCAGTTTGGGCCTGAAAACCTTAGCGGCCCTGCCTTTAGGTCTTTTCCTTCACAGCCCATAGGTACTCGTTATTTTCCGGCGCTTTCTGCCATTGCCCAAGGGCGATTGCTCAACGAAACTCCTTCAGTTTCCTTTGGTTGGGAGACTTTATCTTCGCTCCCCAGAACGTACCAGTTTTTATTGACGGTACGGGATAATCATCCGGTGTCTGGAGGCGTTGAACAAGGATTAACCGAGGTAGTTGTCGACCCCAATTCGGGTCCTTTTGTGGTTCAGACCCCATCCAGTAACGTGGTGTATCAGTCTGGAGCTGTAGCCGAGATTCTTTGGGAGGTAGCCGGAACTGATCGCGGAACGATGCAGGAATCCAAAGTATCTATTTGGTTATCCACCAATGGAGGAATGAGTTTTCCGACCCTATTGGCCCATGCAGTACCCAATAATGGCGCCTCGTTTGTTGTGCTTCCACTGGTCAATACCGCTCAGGCCAGAATCATGGTGGCTGCTGTAGACGGAGCATTTTTTTCGGTAAGCCCCGTCTCGTTTACCATTCAGCCTCAGTCATTTGTGTTGCAACCCACTCAGCTCGATGTGTCAACCTGCACAGGAGGTACCATGACCTTATACACTTCCTTGACCCGAGATACAGGCTTTAGTGATCCGATTGAGTTGACCGTGGAAGGATCTGTGCCTGGATTAGGACTTAATTTATCGGCCAGTCAACTTACTGGAGATCAATCAGCCGTGCAGCTTGAAGTAACTACAGCACCTAACTTAACCTCAGGCACATATACAGTAACCCTTAGGGCCAGTGCGGGATCTCGAGTACAGACGCTTCCCTACCGAATTCGTGTATACAATGGCGAGTGGACGCCTGTGGTGGCCAATAGCCCCCAAAATCAAGCCGTAGATCAAGACACTCAAGTAAATTTGACCTGGACCCCCTTGACCAATGCTTCTGGTTACCAGGTGCGCTGGTCCAAACAAGCGGATGGCGCTCAACCTTTGGGTACTACCATCACGTATTCTTCGGGAACCACATTGCCTGACTTGGATCCAGACACCACCTACTACTGGCAGATACAGCCATTCAACGCGTGTAGCCAAGGTGAATTTGGATCGATTTATTCATTCACCACTAGAGCGGCAACGTGTATCGTGGAACAAGGGGTTGGACTGCCTAAAACGATTGCCACAGCACAGGCCAACACCCAAAGTGTTTCCACTGCGTTCGATATAGACCTGCCCATCGAGTCGCTTAAGGTCAGCGTGGCGATTAACCACACCTGGCTGTCGGATTTAGTACTCACATTGATCAGTCCTGCCGGTGTGCGCCTTCCATTGGTATCTAATCCTTGTGATGATGGCCGAAATATGTCTGTTGTGTTTGCTGACGACGGTAATCCGTTGACGTGTAATTCAACAATGCCTGCATTGACCGGAACGATCATGCCCCAGTCGCCGCTCTCCATTTTTAGAGGTACATCGCTTAAGGGTACCTGGGTCCTTGAAGTGGAAGATCAATATCCTCAAGATGGGGGGAGCATTAGTTCATTTTCTATAGAAGCCTGTGTTTTGGGTGCTATTAGGCCAGATGCTGACCGGGATGGAGTTTTTGACGACGGAGACGATTTGTGTCTAGGTACACCGCTAGGGGCTGAAGTCAACAGTCAAGGATGTCCGGTGTACCGCCTTCCAGCCAACCATTTTAGTTTGACCACCAAAACCCAGTCCTGTGTGGATGTTGCAGATGGTCGTGTGTTGATTCAGGCCAGGTCTGTCTTGCCTTATAACGCCCAATTATATCGCGAAAATAACCTGGTTAAAGAGGTGTCGTTCACCAGTCAATACGCTTTTGAGTCGTTAGCTCAAGGTACCTATACCTTGTGTATTTGGGCCGTACATGGGGAAATCACCTATGAGCAGCAATGTTTTCTGGTGGTTATCGGGGCGCCTCAGCCACTCAGCGTACTCACGGCTGCTTCTGTTGACGGAACCCTTTGGCAAGTGGCGCTTTCGGGAGCTGAGCGCTATTTAGTCACCCTGAATGGTCAAGAATTTACCGCAGAAAGCGCTCAGCAATCATGGCCTTTTAAGCCTGGGGTGAACACGCTAAAAATAGCCACCGACCTACCGTGTCAAGGCGTATTTACCCAAGAGTGGTATTACAGTCCAGACCCTGTGTTGCATCCCAATCCAGCGGAAAACCACCTAAATATATACGCGCCCCAACTCCCCAAAGTTCAGCGCCTGTGGAGGATATTAGACCTGTCAGGAACACTTATAGATCAGGGAGTTTGGAACCCTGAAACCGACCCAGAATCACGCTCTATTCCAGTGGCTGGATATTCCAAGGGCCTTTATGTACTCGAGCTAATTATCGCAGATCAAAAACAAAGCTATAAATGGATCAAAAAGTAACGTTTTGGGCCTGGTGCCTGGCCGCTGTTTTGGTGGTGTCTTGTACCCAAGAACCCAGTCCGCCAGGACCTGTTTCTCTATTGACTCCAGCGGTGGATGAATCTTGCGCGAGTGGACCTCTACTGCCAGACGGTACGCGCTCGGTGTCTTTTTCTTGGACACCTTCAGACCATACAGATACGTACACTGTTTCTGTCCTCCAAATCGATAACACCCAGATCCGTTCCGAGGTGGTGAGTCAGACGACTACGGTGTTTAATTTACCCACCTACAAAGCGTATTCTTGGCAAGTAATTGCCTCCAACAAGGAGGTAACCGAGACCTCGCTCAGTGAACGCAGGTTTTTCTTTGTCGCGGGTACCTTAACTGCGGGGGTGCCTCAAACGCCAGCGGCCTTGCAGCCTACTCCAGGCAGTCGATTTGCCAGACCCTCCTCGGGTCAAGTGCTGCTCTCCTGGCAGAGTGCTGATGCGGATGGTGATTTATCCAGGTATACCTTGTACGTGGACACCCAGCCTATTCCGTTACAAGAAGTGGTGCTGACTGGTCCTTTGGCCAACACGTATCAGCTCGCAGTGACGCCCCAAACCACGTATTACTGGCAAGTAAAGGTGGAAGATGCCCAGGGTAATACGGCCCTGTCTCCTGTTTTTGACTTTAAGGTATTGGATTAAACGCCCGGTTCCGGCATAGGTCCATTAAATCGGTTCATCGCTCTGCTAGACCCTTCAAGGGCCCATGTTTTAATCGCCTCAACGGCGTTGTCCATGCGTATAGCTAAGCCGATTTGTTCATGAGCTGTCCACTGTCCAAGCACGTAGTCCACTTGTTTTCCTGCGCCAAACTCAGCGCCTACTCCAAACCTAAATCGATCGTATTGCGCTGTGTTCAGTGTTTCTTGAATATGGCGCAGTCCATTGTGGCCTCCGTGGGTTCCGCTGGCCTTGATGCGAAACGTGCCAAATGGAAGGTGTATGTCATCGGTGATGACCAGCACCTGTTCCAAGGGGATTTTTTCCTGTTGCATCCAGTAGTTGACTGATTTCCCGCTGAGGTTCATGTAGGTATTTGGTTTGAGCACCACGATGGATTGGCCTTTGAGTTTTGTCCAAGCGACACTGCCCAGTTTTTGGGATTCGAAGCTGCCGCCCAAATCCTGTACCAGTTGATCCGCTACCCTAAATCCGATGTTGTGTCGGGTTTCTGCGTATTCGGGGCCTATGTTCCCCAGTCCGACCACTAAAAATTTCTTCATACAGCTAATGACTCGCGTAAAAGTAAAAAAAAAGCGCCTGAGGAGTTCCTCAGGCGCTTAAAATGAATCGGATTTGATTATTCCGCCGCAGCTTCTGCAGACTCAGCAGCTGGAGCTTCTTCAGCGCCTTCTTCTTCCTCATCCTCATCGTCAGCTCCGCCTTTACCAGAAGTTCTGGAAGCTTTCACTTGAACGATGATGTTGGATGCAGGGTGCATGATGGTGTAGTCGTCAGACAGTAGGCTGCCTACAGAAATGTTTCCACCAATTTTCAATTTAGAAATATCTACATTGAAGAAATCTGGAAGTTTTCCTGGAAGCGCTTTGATGGTCAAGCGACGGATTCTGAAATCCAAACGTCCACCGCTGCGTACCCCTGGAGAGTTCCCCACCAATTGAACAGGGATCTTCATGGTTACAGGCTTGTCTTCGAATAATTGGTAGAAATCTACGTGTACAATAGCATCGGTTACTGGGTGAAACTGAATGTCTTGCAAAACAGCGTCGAATTTCCCACCAGCACCTAGGTCAATTACCGCGGTGTATGCGTTGGGGGTGTACACTAGGTTTTTGAACGATTTTTCGTCCGCTGAAAAGTGTAATGGCTTATCCCCTCCGTAAATAACGCAAGGAACCTTTCCAGCATTACGTAGGGCCTTCGTTGCCTTTTTGCCCACGCTTTCTCTTTCTGATCCTTTGATGGTAATTGATTTCATTATTGTTGTTTAAAAAATTACATGATAAATTTTGAAGAGATCGATTGGTTCTCCTGAACACTCTTCATTACATCGGCAAATAATTTAGCCGACTCGATCACCCTAATTTTGGGTGAAGTTTGCTTCAAAGGAATCGAATCGGTGACGATTAATTCCAACAAAGCTGATTTCTCAATGCGCTCATAGGCATTGCCTGATAAAATAGCGTGTGTGGTGATTGCGCGAACACTTAACGCTCCGCGTTCCATCATTAAGTCAGCTGCTTTGGTCAAGGTTCCTGCGGTGTCCACCATATCATCGACCAACACGACATTTTTACCGGTCACTTCCCCGATAAGTTCCATGTGGGCAATGACATTGGCTTTTTCTCGTTGCTTGTAGCAGATGACTACATCGCACTCCAAGGCTTTTGAGTAGGAATAAGCTCTTTTTGAACCACCCATATCCGGTGAAGCAATAGTCAGGTTCTCTAAATTGAGCTGTTGTAAATAAGGCAAAAACAAAGTGGAACCGAATAAATGGTCCACAGGTATTTCAAAAAAACCTTGAATTTG
>JBEAQS010000115.1:0-13202 GCA_041163765.1 Bacteroidota bacterium
GCTTCTTACGCTTCGATTTTTAGAACCCAACGCATGTTTAAAAACAGTTCTAGTCTCGGATTTTTATCCACTCACCGATTTTTTTCTCATGGAGGATCGGGCCATACACTCGGTTTTGATGGAACATATCGATTTCCCAAGACGTATACAGCGGGGTTTGAGTACAACCAGAGTATTCACCATGAACCTGTAGCAGACTGGTTTGCTACGGGACAACGAATAGGAAGCTATACCGTTGATTTAGATGGGGAGACACAAAACGGTGCCTCTGGATTGGTCTATCTAGCTAGAAATACCCGTAATTGGAATTCCGGGGTTTCGTTTTTCTCGATGAGTCCTCATTACCAGACCCCCTTGGGATTTACGAGCCAAAACGATGCTCAAGTACTCAATTTGAGGCACAGGTATACCCATTTTTTTGAACCTGACCAAGCTTGGAAACAATTAGAGGCGGGAATTCGTTTTGAGGATGTACGTACCACATCAGGGATGAAACGTTTTCAATCATTAAATGTTCAAACTGTTCTGGGTTGGTCCAATGGAATGCTCACTGAACTCAGTCATCGAGTCATTCCCTATGAAGAATTTGATGGATATTTAGGTAAAGATCTGAGCATGAGCAGTGTCTTTTTTAGATTTAATCCAGGCGAGCGACTCAATATGAGGTTGTTTACTGAAGGAGGAAAACAGATCTATTACAACGCAGATTTGCCCGTGGTGGGTAATGCGTTATTTATAGGAAGTTTTAATGATTTTCAATGGGGAAATCAACTCAAATTAAGTCCCAGTTTAAGGTATTCTGAGATGAAATCTATCGATGGAACTGAGGTGTATTACAGCGGAATGATTGTTCGATTAAATACTGATTTTCAAATAAATAAGGATTTTTCATTTAGGTTTGTTGGGGAGGCCAACAACTTCAGCGACACCTCTTTTGTTCAAGTATTGCTCAAGTGGAACCCCAATCCCTTCACCATAGGATATATAGGCGCTACGAATGGCTATTCCTATACGGAGCCTGGGTATGGGTACAAAATTGACACCGCTCAAGTATACATGAAACTACAGTACTTATTTGACTTATAAATCTAAATTCCTTTGAACGGAGACTCTGAAAGAAGGAGTCGAATGTTCAGAAGGTTTTACGCCCTTTGGCATCGCTAATTCATTGCCATCGCGCAGTGCTCGATAATGAGGGGACAAAATTTCAATACCCGCTTCGATACAGCTATCTTGAATATTTTGATGCAGTGCGGAATAGATGGCCGCCTGTTGGTTGGGGTGATGGGTATAACCGTTGATTTGATACGCTATATAAAAATCATCCAGACGGGTTTGATGTACAAATGGCTCCGGGTTTTTTAGGATGAATTCTGTCTTTTTTGCAGCATGGATCAGGGCTTGATGAACCTCCCGCCAGGGCACATCATAGCCAATGGTCACCGTAGAATGCAGTATAAGCCCTTTTTCTTTGGCTTCAGCGCTGTAGTTGATCGTGTGGCTATTCATCACTGAGGCATTAGGGATGGAAATCAACTCGTTTTTAATCGTTCTGATGCGGGTTACCAACATGTTTTTTTCAACGACATCACCCACAGTGTCTCCGATGCGTACGCGATCTCCAATCTGAAATAAACGCATGTAGGTCAATACAATACCCGCCACAATGTTGCTTAAGGAGCCAGCGGAACCAAAGGTGAATAGGAATCCCAAAAACACAGATACGCCCTGAAATACAGGTGAATCACTTCCAGGTAAATAGGGAAAAATAACCACAAAAGTAAAAGCGATGAGCAGCACTCTGGCTATTTGAAAGGTGGGCGTGGCCCAATCAGGATAAAACCCATGGATGTTTAAGTGACCTGACTTTATTTCTTCTTTGAGGTAATTAAGGCCCATGAGCGCATAACGCGCGACCAACGAGATGACTACTATGGTCATAAGGTTGGGGAAAAAATCCCACAAACCATAGCCAATGCGTTTTAGTGGATCGAGTATGTACTGGAATAGTGTCTGAGCTAGCTGTTGAGATTGAGGAAATAAGCCGAAAACAACGGGGAGCGCGAGATAAACCAATAAGGCCAAAATGATGATTTTCATTATTTTGATACCCCACAAGTAAATATTCACCTGTTTTTGTGCATCCAGTAACGCGTAATCATTCCATGTGATCCCCCGAATGCTCGTGTCTTTTTTGAGTTCGATTTGATGGGATAACCAGGTAAAGAGTCTGTTTATGTATTTGACCATCACAAGTACCAGGGTCAGTACCAACAGGGCCAATCCTAATTTCTTAAGCCACAAAGACCAGTCGTTGTCCGCGTGGTATTGATTCAGGGATTTAACTACGGACACCCAGTGTTCTTGGGCGATTTGTTCGGCATTCATCCCCGTGTTTACGGTGTCTTGTGGCTGAACAGTAGCTAAGACAACCTCGCGGTAGACCAGGTCAATGTTTTGACTGTTTTGACGAAGCTTGAGATGCTGAGCATTCCATTGGGTGTCTTTTGACAGGCTCTTGAGGTGCTCTGTGACCGCCAAAGCGCGATCTGAGGGGGTGAATATTCCCGATGGCGACGAAATAACCCATAAGGTGTCTTTGGTAGGGCCTAATGCATAGGCATTTTGGTCATAGTTTTGGGCAAACGCTGTGGATGAGAAAATTACGACAGCACAGACGAGTAGGGATCTTAGGAACATAAGGCTCATTTTTTCAAAGATACAAAATTGATCAAGGCAATTTTCCTGCCTCTATAACCACTTGATTGCCGATCCAATCTGTTGTGAAAAATAAAAAGACGGGGCCACCATCAGAGATTTGGTGTTTTTTTTTGATTTGAGGCGGATCCCAAGAAAAATTCTTGCACTTGACATTAGCTTTTTGTCCCTTAAGCCAGGGAAATAATGATTTTTTATACGGATAGATCTCTTTGATTATGTAGGTGTTCCCAGGAAAATCAATGAGTTGATCACTGGTGTACCAATGAGTGTTGTGGCTTATTTTGGACAGGTTATACTTTAAGCTAATCCAAGAAAAAACACCTAGTTTCATTAATGAAGCCATGGGTTCATAGAGGTATTGGCCTATGGGGCCTGGTGTAGTTTGGGCATTTTTTGCTTCTTCCCAATCCAGGGAAACCGTACGTGTATGGGCTTGAATATCCACGGCAAATAACCGGGGATTTCCTAGGTGGTTTTTTTGGAGAAGCCAAAGCACTTCTTTAACCTCATTTTTTACTGAAACAACATGTATTTCAGATGTTTGAGGCATTTCTTTTAAACCAGAACTTATATCTAAAAACGGAGCGGTTTTCACCAAAATAACCGATGTTTTTTTCCATAGTTTTGGGCTTAATTCAATCAGGTTTGGGGTGCAATCCGAAAGTAAAAAAACACGTTTTTGATGGGTATCTCTTCTCGAAGGATCCAGATAAATCACGCTTACTTCTTCATTTCTATCGATCCAATTTTCGGCCTCTTCCGTTTGGCAATCTATCCGATCACTCAAGGCCAATACCTGCATATTGTGCTTTACCAAGACGCTGAGTGCTGCATTTCGCTCGACATGGGTCACCCGATCAAATTTTTGGGCAAATGCCCAGGTGTCCACCCCTAAACCACCTGATAGATCCCAGAGGGTCTCACCGCTGACCAGTCCCGCTTTGTAATGAGCTGTCGCTTCAGAGGAGGATTGTTCTAGATTTAATTTTGGGGGATAGATCAAACCCCATACAGCAAACCATGACGGCACTTTTGCAGATATGGTCCTTAAAGCTTCTATTTGTTGGGCACATTCTAGGGAGGTAACCTCAGGCCACGGAGCCTTTTTTAAGGCTATGCTTTGAGGGTCTTGGTCGAGATGTTTCCTGAGCCACTCTTGGCACACTTTCGTAGCCAGCCACTTATTCAACATCAGATCCTTGGTTGTTGTGGGCGATGGCCCAGGCAGTAGCAGCCCATATTCCTGCAGTTTCAGTTCTCAATCTTGTGGTGCCTAAGGAACATGTTTTCCACCCATGACCTTTAGCTAAAGCGATTTCTCTGGAAGAGAAATCGCCCTCTGGGCCAATCACAATTAATCCTTCAGGGGCATTTTGTATTAGGGAGGGCCAAGGATTTTTTTCAGCGTCCTCAGCGCAATGCGCCATCACCCCATCAGGGTGTTGTCGAATAAAATCATCCAGAGCAGTTAACTCGTCCAAAAGGGGGATGAATGTTGTTAGCGACTGCTTGGCCGCAGAGAGCAATATGCGGTTCATGCGATCAGGATTGATTTGTTTTCGCTCTGATTGATCACACAACAAAGGCGTGATTCGCTGAATTCCAATTTCAGTAGATTTTTCCAAAAACCACTCAAACCGCTCGTTCATTTTGGTAGGCGCTATCGCTATATGCAAGGGATTTTTTGAAGCAGGTGCTTGTGAGGTGTTGATTACCTCTAGGCATACTTCTTTGTGGCTTTGGGAGGTGATGACTCCCGCGCCGATCAGCCCTTTTCCATTAAACAGGTCAATTTGATCCCCCATTTTTTTGCGCAGTACTTTCACAGCGTGTTGTGATTCTTCTGGAGAAAGATGGCAGATCGATTGCTCTGCGGACAAATCTGGTGCGTAAAAAAGTTGCATTATATCGGGTAGCGTGCTTGAGCGCTGATGTTTTGAGCGCTAAATTGACCCTCAAGATATTTAAAATAACCAACAATACCAATCATGGCGGCGTTGTCGGTACAATACTCGAAAGGAGGAATAAAAGTAGTCCATCCAGCTGCTGAACCTTCATTTTTAAGGGCATTTCTAACCCCAGAGTTGGCCGAAACACCACCGCCTATAGCGACTTGAGTGATTCCAGTCTGAGCAACAGCTGCGTGAATTTTTTTCATTAAAATGGAGACAATAGTGTGTTGTATGGACGCGCACAAATCAGCCCTGTGTTGGTCTATAAAGTGCTGATTTTTAGTAGATTGTTCTTGAATGAAGTACAAAATACTTGTTTTTAATCCGCTAAAGCTAAAATCTAATCCTCCCACCTTGGGTATGGGGAAATTAAACGCATGGGGATTTCCAGATTGTGCCCAACGATCGATTAACGGTCCACCCGGGTAGTCAAATCCCAATATTTTTGCTGACTTGTCAAAGGCTTCACCGATAGCATCATCCAATGTTTGCCCGATCACCTTAAAGTTGAATGGACTGTGCACTTCGATGATTTGTGTGTGTCCACCGCTGATGGTAACAGCCAGAAAAGGAAACTCAGGAATTTCTCTTGGGGTTTGATCTTCTATAAAGTGAGCCAATACATGCCCTTGCAAGTGATTTACCTCGATCAGCGGAATATTCCAGCCCAGGGCCAAAGATTTGGCAAATGAGGTCCCGACGAGCAATGATCCCAAAAGTCCAGGACCGCGCGTAAAAGCGATGGCGGATAGATCTTTTTTGTCGATATTTGCTTGGGCAATAGCTTGGTGTACCACAGGAACTATATGCTGTTGATGGGCTCTTGACGCCAGTTCTGGAACTACGCCTCCGTAGGCTTGGTGGACGGATTGGCCAGCGGTGGTTAAACTCAGTTTACGCCGATCGCACAGCACAGCACAGGAAGTATCGTCACAGGATGATTCTATGGCGAGCAGGTACACTGGTTTATTGTTCATCGTTTTGGAATCAGTTTACAAAGGTAATACATAGGTCGGTATCAAAAAATGGAGCAACATAGTAGGTAGGGTGCTGGCTTTTGCCATGGTATTTCTATTAGTTTTTGCGCTATTTTTTTCCATTCCACAGGTGCAAACTTATGCAGCACAATGGCTGACCAAAAAATTAGAGAAGCAGTACGGAATCAGTATTTCTCTCGCTCAGCTGAGGTTAAGACCGATTCAAGGCGCTTTTGATGTCCGCGACGTCGTGTTGTTTGATCGCGCACAAGACACACTCTTTTATGCGCATAACTTGTCGGTCTCTGGGATTGACTTGGCTGGGTTAAGCCATGGCCAAACCAGGTTAGGCTATGTTTCTTTGGAAAAGTTCTTTTTGGATATTCACTATCATCCAGGTGACTCATTGCATTCACTCAATCGTTTTTTGGCAGAACTACCCCGGTCAAAAGACAGCACGGAAACAGCTTTTTTTGGGGCTCTATGGTCATTGAAAAACGGCCAAGTTCGGGTAGGAGATAACCCTCCACCGAATGCTCCCAAATCTGCGCCCCTGATTGTGGGTATTGAATCGCTTCAGGCGGCTCAACTGCATCTGGAATCAGGAGTTTTCGACGCAGAGATCCAATCATTATCGGCGGATGTTAATCCTGGAACCTCCATAAAATCCCTAAGTGGTCAATTGACCATTGATCAGGATAGAATAGCCCTTAACCAGCTATTGTTGCGCACACCAAAATCTAGTTTTCAAGGAGCTATATCGCTGAGTGATCCCGAACCAAGCTTGGAGACTTATATTCAAAGGGTCATCTGGCATGTCGATGCCCAGTCGATTATTCTGGATACGGATGAGCTCAATGTTTGGGCTGACTATTTTGGAACAAAACAAACCATTTCGGGTAAGTTTACCTTGGATGGTTCGCTCAATGATTTGGCCATTGAATTGGATTATTTAAATTCTGGTGAAACGGGTTTACGAGGGAATATTCAACTTAAGGAAATGTTTTTTGGACAACAACCCGGTGTGTTGGATGCCCAAATAACGAACCTAGAAACGACTATACCTTCACTTAAATTGCTCTTTCCGCGCTGGATTCCTCAAAAATCACCGGAATCACTCGATCGTTTTGGGGATATATCAACCCGGGGTAGTGTGCACTGGCAAGGATCATTGCTCAATACCAAAATGAATGCCTCGACGGAGTTAGGGGCGTTTTACACCGACGTGACCATCAAGGGGGTTGATCGATTAAAAACCGCTGAATACAGCGGGTACTTGTCCTTGATCGAATTTGATCTTGGTGCCTACGCATTGGGCAACACCAGTTTTCAAAAAACAACCGCAGATGCTCAGATTGGTGGGACTGGTTTCAGTTGGGGTACACTGAACACATTTGCTGAAGGATTGATCTATGAGACAACCTTGAATGGCTACACGTATCGCGATATTGAACTCTCTGGACAGTTTAAAAATCAGCGTTTTGAAGGGTTGATGTCGGTGATGGATCCCAATTGCAGCTTCACCTTTAGCGGATTGGCTGATTTGGGTGGTGAGCGTAATCAATTTGATTTTGAGGCGGATGTGACCTACGCAGACCTGTTTCAAATGAACCTGGTTAAGGATTCTACGGCACAATTAAGCGGGAAGGTAGTTTTTGATTTACAGGGTAATGATATAGATGATGTGGCGGGAACGATTTCCTTCAATCAGTCTCGATACAAAAACTCCATAGACACCTTTGCGTTTGAAAATTTTGAGGTAGTTGCTCAGAGAGACTCCACGGACCAAAGATCGATATCGATTAATTCGCCAGACATTGTAACTGGTCAAATAAAAGGAAAGTTTAAACTCAAGGAGTTCACCGAGGTTGTCCGAAATGCAGTAGGGGGGATCTATGATAATTTTGTTCCCTTAAAGGTAACTAAAGGTCAAAAATTTGATTTTAGGTTTAAGTTGTACAATAAGCTGATCGAAGCCTTTTTACCTGATTTTTCGTTGGGTCAAAACACGGAACTCAGCGGGCGCATTGATACGGATCAATCGGTGTTTAAACTAGATATTCAGGCGCCTAGAATGAGCATGTGGACATATACATTAGATAGTGTATTGTTGAAGGTAGACACGAAAAACCCCTTGTTCAAGTCCTATTTGTCGGTAGCTTCCCTAGCCAAGTCGGGCGGTTTATATCCGATCAAACAATTGGAAATGATCAACAACACCCGTAAGGATACGTTGTTTTTCAGGACGGAGTTTTTTGGAGGAGCGAATCAAGAAGATAAATACGCTATCGATTTTTTTCACACGTTCCTCAAAGGCAATACATCCGTATTGGGTGTCAAGAACCTACAGGCCCAGGTTCGCGACATGGATTGGACCTTGGGCTCATCAATACCCACGAACCATCAAGCTCGGATAGACCATGATTTTTCTTCAATTATCCTGAGCCCTACATCGGTCGTTTCTGGTGATGGTGGTTTGATTCAAGCAACAGGAAGTTGGTTAAATAGCCAAATCGAGGATTTGAATTTTTCGTTAGACCACGTACCCCTTCGTTATATCACCCCGCCCATAGAAAACCTACACTTGGATGGTATGGCAGATGGCTATGTGAAAATTCAGCGAAAAGACGATCGCGCTTTTCCTTCAGCGTCGTTAAACATTAAAGATTTTTCAGTGAACCAAACTGTTTTTGGTCCCCTAAATGTCGATATTGTAGGTAATGAAGACCTGTCTGAGCTTTTGGTGAATGGACATATCGGCGACCAACAAACAGAACAATTGCGTGTTTTAGGTAAGGTGCTTTATCAGTCAGATGCTACATCATTGAATTTATTGGCTAGTTTTAACGGATTTGATGTAGCTCCATTTAGTCCTCTGGGGCAGGATATTATTCACCGCATCAAGGGACGACTTTTTGGCAATGCCCGAATTACAGGACTGCTCAAACAGCCGCAGATTGACGGCTCGCTTTCTTGGAGTCAAGGTGGCTTGGGTATTCCCTATTTGGGAGTAATCTACGATTTTGCCCCAACGGAAACTTTGATGCTCAATGGTCAAGAGTTTGTTTTTCAGGATTTTAGCCTCATTGATCCGGTGTATAAAACCAAAGCACTGCTTCGGGGTGAGATCAAACATAAAGCGTTTACGGATTGGCAGCTCAACTTATTTGTCGATACGCCCAATAGCCGATTTTTAGTGCTAAATACCCAGCAAGCCCCCGAACAATTGTATTACGGTTTGGGTTTTTTAAAAGGATCCGGGCGTATTTGGGGACCAACAGAGAAATTATCCATTTCCCTAAAAGGGGCCACAGGAGAGCAGACATCGATAAAAATTCCTGTTTCTGATGTTGTTTATACGGGATCCTATGATTTCATCACCTTTCACGAACGCAATGAACAGGCTCAGGTAGACCAACTTGGTGTAGACAAAACCTACCAAGGATTACAACTGGATTTTGATTTTGACATTACGCCTGACGCTGAAATTGAAGTGGTGATCGATCCGCAAACGGGGAGTTCATTAAAAGGTAGGGGGGTAGGAAACATATTGATGGATATCAACACCACGGGTGGATTTAGCATGTTTGGTGATTACCGCGTGAACAGTGGAACCTACAACTACAAGTTTGGTGGTTTTATCGATAAAACGTTTAAAGTAAAGCCTGGCGGCACCATCGTTTGGGAGGGGGATCCCCTACAAGCCCAACTCAATGTGGAAGCTGCTTATAATTTATATGCCAACCCGGCTCCTTTAGTGAGGAATTCCGGATACAGTCAACGAATACCTACCGAAGTATTGATTCGATTACTGGGTCCGCTACAGCGACCAAATATAGATTTTGACATTGCCTTTCCAGGGACTAATTCGGTGATTCAGTCCGAGCTAAACTACGCCCTTCAGGATCCTACCGTTCAAGATAGAAATGCTTTTTTCTTGTTGGCACAAGGGAGTTTTGTCAATAATGAACTAGCGATTACAGAACAAGCAGTTACAGGGAATTTACTTCAATCGGCTTCTGGATTTTTAAGTCAAATGATCAGCGGTGGGAGTGACCGCCTTAATTTGGGTATTTCCTATGAACAAGGATATACCGACCGCAATGCCAATATCACCCTGGACAATAGAATCGGGGTAAGTTTATCTACCCAAATATCAGATCGCGTATTGTTTAACGGTAGGTTAGGGGTTCCGGTAGGAGGGCGGGTGGCTGATCCTTCTCTAGCTGGTGATGCAGAAGTACAGTTTTTGCTTAACGAGTCGGGTAGTTTAAGCGCTAAGATATTTAATCGAGAAAATCAATTTCAACAACTATTTGCGTTACGTCAGGGATATACCCAAGGTGTTGGACTTTCCTATCAGGTTTCTTTTGATCGTTGGCGGGTGTTGATGAATCAGATTTTTGGGCATAAATAGTATATTTTGTGCAATCACTTTTTTGATTTATTGTTAAATATTTTCCTTTTTTCTTCAGGATTTGTGGATATGTACAATTAATCTACACTCGATTCATTGAAATAGAAATAAATTGATATTTTTACGAACTTTAAATTTTTTATGGAATCAACGATCAAAAAGATAGGGGTTTTTACTTCTGGAGGGGATTCGCCTGGGATGAATGCAGCCATACGTTCTGTGGTGCGCACTTGTGCCTTTCACCAAATTGCTTGTGTAGGTATTTACCGAGGATACGAAGGAATGATCGAGGGGGACTTTATCGAGTTAGGTCCTAGAGATGTCAACAACATCATCAATAAAGGAGGTACTTTTTTAAAGTCTGCGCGCTCGAAAGAGTTTAGAACTCCAGAGGGAAGAAAGAAAGCTCACGATCATTTGGTGGCTGCGGGTATAGATGCTTTGGTGGTTATTGGTGGTGATGGAAGTTTTACTGGGGCACAGATATTCAACCAAGAATACGGGTTTCCAGTAGTTGGTATTCCAGGAACCATAGATAATGATATTTACGGAACTACCAGTACCTTGGGCTTTGACACGGCGCTAAATACCGTGGTGGACGCTATTGACAAAATCCGTGATACGGCCTCATCCCACAATCGACTGTTTTTTGTTGAGGTGATGGGTAGAGATGTCGGCCATATAGCCCTTAATGCTGGTGTCGGATCTGGTGCTGAGGAGATATTGATCCCTGAAGAAAATTTAGGTATAGACCGTTTGTTGGAGTCTTTAGATAAATCGAAGAACTCCGGCAAATCCTCCAGCATTGTCATCGTAGCTGAAGGAGATAAAACCGGTAAAAATATTTTCGAACTCAAAGATTACGTGGAACAACACAGGCCTCAATACGATATTCGCGTATCTGTGTTAGGTCATATGCAACGCGGAGGTTCACCTTCTTGTTTTGATCGAGTGCTGGCTTGCCGTATGGGGGTCAAAGCAGTTGAAACCCTCCTTAGTGGAGAATCTGGATATATGGTGGGTATCCGAGACAATAAATTAAACTTGACACCGCTGGATAAAGCGATCAAGGGGCACACCAAAATAGATAAAGAATTGATCAGAGTATCTGATATCATGTCAACCTAATCCTTAATACCATGTCTGAATTAAAAATTGGAATTAATGGTTTTGGTAGAATCGGCCGTATGGTTTTCCGTGCTGCAGCTGCCAGACCAGATGTACAAGTAGTAGCTATCAACGATTTGTTGGATATTGAGCACTTGGCTTATTTGTTAAAGTACGACTCAGTCCACGGACGATTTGACGGAACTGTTGAAATCAGCGGAACTGATTTAGTCGTTAACGGTAAGGTGGTGCGTATTACTGCTGAACGCGATCCAAAACAATTAAAGTGGGATGCTGTTGGTGCTTCTGTTGTGGCAGAGTGTACCGGTATTTTTACTACCCTTGAAATGGCTCAAAGCCACATTGACGGTGGAGCCAAAAAGGTAGTTATTTCTGCTCCTTCTGCGGACGCACCTATGTTTGTTATGGGGGTAAATCACTTAGAAGCCAAAGCTTCTGATCTGATTGTGTCCAATGCTTCTTGTACGACCAACTGTTTGGCACCTATGGCCAAAGTATTGAATGATGCCTTTGGTATTGAAGAGGCTTTGATGACGACAGTTCACGCCACTACAGCTACGCAAATGACTGTTGATGGGCCTTCTAGAAAGGACTGGAGAGGCGGTCGTTCAGCTTTATTGAATATTATTCCATCTTCTACAGGAGCTGCCAAAGCGGTGACTAAAGTGATCCCCTCTTTGGTGGGCAAATTAACCGGGATGGCGTTCCGTGTACCCAATGCGGATGTTTCCGTTGTGGATTTAACCGTTAAGGTATCCAAGCCTACTTCTATGGCAGAAATTAAACAAGCGTTTAAAGCAGCTTCCGAAGGGTCATTAAAGGGTATCTTGGGTTATACAGAAGATTTAGTAGTTTCTCAAGATTTTATCGGTGATGCACGTACGTCAATTTTTGATGCTGACGCGGGTATTGAGCTAAACAGCACATTCTTCAAATTGGTTTCTTGGTACGACAATGAAGCGGGTTATTCAAATAAATTGATCGACCTAGCTAAGCACGTATCTAGCCTTTCTTAACTAAACCAAAATCATTTAGGCCTTAGAACACCTTGTGTATGGGGTGTTCTATGGCTTTTTTAACCGACGATTATGATTTTAATTGCAGACAGCGGGGCGACTAAATCCGATTGGATTGCCTTGGACAAGAATGGAGACAAACTCTTTTTAACACAAACTTTGGGATTGAGTCCTGAGGTATTGACTAAAGAAGTGATCCAAGATCGATTGGCCAATAATTTTGAGCTCTCAAAAAATAGCCGTCAAGTAAAACAATTGTTTTTTTACGGAGCTGGTTGTGGGACAGCTAGAATGAAAACCTTTTTAGGTGATATTTTTCAGTCCTTTTTTCCCAATGCCCAAATCAATGTAAAAGAGGATACTTACGCAGCTATTCACGCTACCACTAATTTAGAAGAACAAGCCATTGTTTGTATTTTAGGTACAGGATCTAACTGCAGTTATTACGATGGACATCAAGTATTTCAAAAGGTTGCTTCATTGGGGTATATCATGATGGATGACGGTAGCGGCAATTATTTTGGTCGCAAATTGATTCGCGATTACTATTTCCACAAAATGCCTCAGGATTTGGGGATTCGCTTTGCCAAGGAGTACAACCTGGAAGCAGATAACATCAAGGATAACTTGTACAAACAGCCTAACCCGAATACTTATTTGGCCACATTTGCCCGTTTTATTGTGGAGAACAAAGAGCATTCATACTGCAAAGGTGTCATTGAAAAAGGGTTGCAACAGTTTATCAACAACTACATCATGCAGTTTGAACTAGCCACCAAGGTAAAAGTGAATTTTGTCGGCAGTATTGCGTTCTATCTGCAGGATGAACTCAGAGCTGCCCTTGAACGCAATGACCTAAGGGCTGGAGTCATCGTGCAAAGACCTATTGATGGTCTAGTCGATTTTCATAAAAAAACCATCTAAGCGTTTAGGCGTTTAAAAACGCTATCGCAGAAATCTCTACGCGCACCCCTTTGGGAAGCCCAGCAAC
>JBEAQS010000116.1:0-3140 GCA_041163765.1 Bacteroidota bacterium
GAGGTCGAAGTAGCTACCTCCATGTTGACCACCATGACTACCTATCAGCTGAAGGGATATGCTGCCCTAAAGTTTTAAAGTTCTCGCCGGTAGAAGCGCAAAACACCTTGAGTGGCTCCTATAGCTACAAACGAGACGCCCAGGACAATTTCTTGCCGATCGGCGATTAGATAAATTCCATAGGCGATAAAGTACACGGCGTAAATCATAAAAAACGATTGACGCATCACGAGTTTTCTCTCTGGAGATAAACGCGCAAACCTCATGGTCAACCAGTGTATCAGGGCAATGACCCCCCAAACCGCCAAAACGATGATCATTATATTTTTGCCTTTTTCCATGCTTGTCGAAGGTACAAATAATTTTTCCCTAGCGTGAAGAGTATTATATTAGCCATCTAGACCCGCGCATATGCTCCACTACACTACGTATCAAGAGGCAAATACCCATCAGTGGGTTACTTTTGTACACGGTGCTGGTGGAAGTTCCACCATCTGGTTCAAGCAAATCCGGGATTTTAAAAAACACTTTAATGTTTTGCTTCTGGATCTCCGAGGACATGGTCATTCAAAAATTTCCCTGACCGACTCCTTTAAAACCCGGTATACCTTTAATGCCATAGCGGACGACATCAAAGAAGTGTTGGATCACCTCAAAATTCCCTCCTCGCATTTTGTGGGTATTTCCCTGGGCACCATTTTGATCCGCAATCTAGCCGACAGATACCCTAATCGCGTCGCCTCTATGGTACTCGGCGGGGCTATTGTCAAGTTGGATGTCCGTTCCAGACTGCTGATCCACCTGGGAAATGCCTTTAAATCTGTAGTGCCCTACATCTGGCTCTACCGGTTTTTTGCTTTTATCATCATGCCCAATAAAAACCATAAAGAGTCTCGACTACTCTTTATTCGAGAAGCCAAAAAACTGTACCAAAAAGAATTTATGCGCTGGTTTAAGCTGACCGCTGATCTCAACCCACTGTTGAGGTTCTATCAAATGGCCAAAACCAGTATTCCTACCCTTTACTTAATGGGGGAACAAGACTACTTATTTCTGCCCCCCATCCGCGAATTGGTTAAAGACCACACGAATGCCATTTTACAGGTAGTTCCGGATTGTGGACACGTGGTCAATGTGGAAAATCCACAAACGTTTAACCAAAACACCCTGCTTTTTCTTCAGCAACAGGGCTAGAACAGCAGTATCCCCCAACCCGATATGGAAAAACTCTCCCCGGAAGAAATAGAGCGTCGACGGAACAACAGCCTTGGGTTGGACTGGGTCATAAAGAGTAATCAATTGACAATCCACCTGTCGCTTACTTCAGAGAACGAGGTGAATCGTCTGTTGATTCAATTGGACCAGCTCGCTGAACGTCAAAGACACCATCCCGATGTTGCGGTTAAAGGACAGGAAGTAACGATCTCCCTCACCACCCACGATGCTGCGGGAATTACCGTGAGAGATTTTAGGTATGCCGAGGAATTGGAGGCGTATCTAAATAGTTAACGTCCGATTTATGGAGTCACGGAATGGATGATATCTATCCTGTCTAGAACCAACTCAAAAGACTCATTTTTCTTATTGCCGATTAAAAATACCAGCTCTTCAATCGAGTTTTCATTAAAGTGTGGCATGTTCAGGGTCCGCCCTCTAAATGAGGGGTGCATATCTTTTAAGTCAATGATGATGTTTTCCCAATCGCCGCTTGTCTTGAAGGTGGTTGTATAGGAATAGTAGGTGTTTCGGTTGCTTTTAACTCTAAATTGATATTGTTTTCCATCGCCCTTGAGGCGAATCGCGATTTTGCTGTTTTCATGAGTACGGATTTTCTCAAATTGATAGCGTAAGGAGGAAAAACCTCCGTTGTTTTCCAAGGATACATTTCCAGAATACACTCCATGACCCTCACTGTCTATCTTGAATTGACCCGTAGATCTTCCTCCCATGACCACATCATCAACCACTGTCCAGTCATTTACCGGGGCTGTATAATTAAAATCAAAAATTAATTGAGACTGAACAAGTATGGCCATAGCGATTGTTGTAAATAGTTTCATACCATAAAGGTAGCGCCTAAAATCGAATGATAAGTTCATTGAATACGTGGACTCTTTTTCTACAAGCACCGGAAATTCATCGGCCAACACCTAAATAAAAACTAATTTTATTGGCGCACCGAATCTTGCAAATAGGGCCCTAATCACAGATGATAAAAATTGCCTACAGTCCCATTTATTGTCACCATCTTCCACCGGGACATCGCTTTCCCATGTTAAAGTATGAGCTGATACCTGAACAACTGCTCTACGAGGGTACGATTGGTCAGGACAACTTGTTTGTTCCCAAAAAATGTGCAGAGGTTGATGTACTGCGCACCCACGAGAAGGAGTATTTCGATAAGTTGATCCACCAACAACTCAGTCCCTCGGAGCAAAGAAAAATTGGATTTCCACAATCTCCGGAGCTGATGGAACGCGAATTAGTCATTACACAGGGAACCATTGATTGCGCTTTATGGGCCTTGGAAAACGGATGTGCGTTGAATATTGCTGGAGGAACACACCATGCATTTGCCGAGCGAGGCGAAGGATTTTGTCTGTTAAATGACATTGCCGTCGCTTCACATTACTTGCTGCACCACAAAAAGGCCCATAAAATCTTGGTGGTTGACTTAGATGTTCATCAAGGAAATGGGACGGCTAAACTGATGGAGCAGGAAGACCGCGTGTTTACTTTTAGCATGCATGGAAAGAATAATTATCCGTTCCACAAGGAAACATCTGACCTCGATATTCCACTTCCCGATGGAATCACGGGACAGGAATATCTCAACATTCTAGACCGTACATTGTCCTCTTTATTGGATACGGTACAACCTGATTTTATATTTTACCTATCCGGAGTCGATATATTGTCTACCGACAAGTTTGGGAAGTTTAAGGTGAGTATGGAGGAATGCAAAAAACGCGACGAACGGGTTTTTCAAGCAGCCTACGACAACAACATACCGATTGCGGTATCGATGGGGGGTGGGTATTCGCCCGACATCAATGATATCTTACAGGCACACTGCAATACATTTCGGGCCGCAGCCCATCTGTTTTAGGCAAATATTACCTCGATATTTATCGGGGCTC
>JBEAQS010000117.1:0-20912 GCA_041163765.1 Bacteroidota bacterium
ATGGACCGCAGCTTCGGCACTTCCTTTTTCCTTTCGGATATATTCATTCAAGGTGAGGTGTTGCATTATCAAGGAGGAAGTCCGGTGCTTTACGAACACTTGTTTTGGTTCTTGGGTCACCCTGAAGTGTATATTGTTTTACTTCCTGCACTGGGGATTACCTCTGAGGTGATGTCGACTAATGCCCGTAAGCCGATCTTTGGATACCGCGCCATGGTTACTTCCATAATTGCTATCGCATTTTTATCAACCATTGTTTGGGGTCACCACATGTTTGTGTCTGGAATGAATCCATTTTTGGGATCGGTATTTACATTCACTACTTTATTGATTGCCATTCCTTCGGCCGTAAAAGCGTTTAACTACATCACGACGCTTTGGAAAGGTAATTTGCAAATGAATCCGGCTATGCTGTTTTCCATCGGATTGGTATCTACCTTTATTACGGGTGGATTGACCGGTATTGTTTTGGGTGATAGCACCTTGGATATCAATGTTCACGACACCTACTTTGTCGTAGCACACTTCCACTTGGTGATGGGTATATCAGCGCTTTATGGTTTATTTGCCGGGGTTTACCACTGGTTCCCTAAGATGTTTGGTCGTATGATGAATAAGAACTTGGGTTATGTGCATTTCTGGGTAACCGCTGTGGCTTCCTATGGGGTGTTCTTTCCGATGCACTTTGTCGGTATGGCGGGTGTTCCTAGGAGATACTACGAAAACACTGCTTTTCCTATGTTTGATGAATTGACCAACCTTCAAGTGTTGATCACGGTGTTTGCCATCATTGCTGCCTTGGTGCAATTGGTATTTGTGTACAATTTTATTTCCAGTATCTATTTTGGTAAAAAAGCCACTCAAAATCCATGGAGTTCAAATACTTTGGAGTGGACTACTCCTGTAGAACACATTCATGGAAACTGGCCAGGAGAAATTCCTGAAGTTCACCGTTGGGCTTATGATTACTCTAAGACTGGTAAATCTGGTGAATATATTATTCCAGGTCAAGATTTTATCCCTCAAACGGAGCCGTTAGGCCCCGATGAAGAAGTGCTTCATCATTAATTTAAAGCCCCGTAACCGGGGCTTTTTTTATACCCATAGATGAATTAACTTTATCTTGTACCAAATTTTACCACTATGGCTGTCATTTACCGCCCCTTATTTATTTTGTTGCTGTTTACTGCTTGGTCTTTTGGCCAAAAAAAGCCAACCATTACCGGTAGTCGCAATGTTACCCAAACATCTATTCCTCTGGAGTCATTTGATCGAATCATCCTTTCCGATGAGGCCAATATTCACCTAAAAATCGCTCCTGAGTCCAAGGTGGTATTTACTGCTGATGATAATCTGCCTCCAGTTTTTCATTTTGAAGTAGTTGACCGAGTTTTATCCATCACTACGTATTACGAGGTGAAAGCGCGTAAACAGTTAGATATTGATGTATACACACCCGATATCAAATCTATCGAACTTCAAGCGGGTACCATTGATGCTTTTGTGACCCCGGAAGTTTCTGATCTATCTCTTGTACTTCAAGGAACAGCTGGTTTTATTGTCCATGGGGTAGGAGGAGCTTTACGTGCTACCTTAAGCGATCGAAGTCGTTTGGAATCTAACACGAAGTGGTCTTCGTTGAATTTATCAGCCTCAAGTAGGTCTGTTGCACTCATACACGGAGATATCGCTCAAATTTCCTTAGAGCAAAATGACCGTACTCAAGTCAGGCTTTCCGGAGATACGGCTACTTTAAAAGGCCATTTAAAGGCTGAGTCAGAGTTTGATGGTTTGGAGCTTAACGCTGGTGTTATCGAGTGGATTCAACAGGATAATTCTTCTTCGACGCTTACCGCTACTCAAAAAGTTCAGCTATCTCTTTCTGGAGATGCCGTAACCAAGCTTTACGGTGTGCCTGAGGTTTCTTTGCCTGTGTTTTCTGATCGAGCTCAGTTAATTAAAAAAGAGTTTTAATCGCCTTATCAAGCCCTGATGAATGAATACTTGAACCCAAGTGGGGATCACCTGTCCAAAGAAGAAGTAGATATTGAGAAGGCCCTTAGGCCTTTGCGTTTTGATGACTTTACCGGACAGGAAAAGGTGTTGGAAAACCTGCAGGTATTCGTTCAAGCCGCCAATCTAAGAGAAGAAGCGTTAGATCATACCTTGTTGCACGGACCTCCAGGTCTGGGTAAAACTACCCTAGCCCATATTTTGGCCCACGAACTAGGTGTCGGGATTAAGATTACTTCTGGTCCAGTTTTAGATAAACCTGGCGATCTTGCTGGTTTGTTGACTAACCTGGAACCCAGAGATGTCTTGTTTATCGATGAAATCCACCGATTGTCCCCAGTGATTGAAGAGTATCTATACTCAGCTATGGAGGACTTTAAGATCGATATCATGATTGAAAGCGGCCCTAATGCTCGATCGGTTCAAATCAACTTAAATCCATTTACCCTAATCGGAGCGACTACTCGTTCAGGATTACTTACGGCTCCCATGCGGGCTCGTTTCGGGATACAGTCTAGATTGGAGTATTATTCCACGGAACTTTTATCCACCATAGCCGTCCGTAGTGCCGCTATCTTAAAAACAGAGATTGATTTGTCAGCAGCGATTGAAATAGCTGGTCGCAGTAGGGGTACGCCCAGGATTTGTAATGCCCTATTGCGCAGAGTACGCGATTTTGCTCAAATCAAAGGAAATGGCCGTATTGATCAATCGATTGCTCAATACGGACTCAAGGCACTCAATGTGGATCAGTTTGGCTTGGATGAGATGGATAATAAGATCTTGACTACGCTGATTGATAAATTTAAAGGCGGTCCTGTGGGGATCAATACATTGGCCACCGCTGTATCTGAAAATGCAGAGACCATCGAAGAGGTCTATGAACCTTTTTTAATACAACAAGGTTTTTTGATGCGCACTCCGAGGGGGCGAGAGGCGACAGCCCTGGCTTATCAGCATTTAGGTAGAATGGATCCTGGCAAGCAAACCGGATTGTTTTGACTCCAGAAGCGATTTCTAAAAATACACGGTTGATTAAAGCAGAGGCGGAACGTCTTGGATTTATGCATTGTGGAGTCGCCCGAGCTGAATTTTTATCCGATGAAGCACCTCGATTAGAGCGTTGGTTAAACCATGGGTATCACGGCTCCATGTCCTATATGGAGCGTAATTTTGACAAGCGACTAGACCCAAGACTACTCGTTGAGGGGACGGTTAGTGTATTGAGCTTATCCTATAATTATTATTCCCAGACCCAAACACCCTCAGACAGCTTTAAAATCGCCAAGTATGCCTATGGTACCGACTATCACTTGGTGATCAAGGATAAACTTAGGGAGTTGCTTCAATTCATACAAGAACACATTGGAGCCGTTTCGGGTCGAGCGTTCGTGGATTCTGCTCCAGTGTTGGAAAAGGCTTGGGCATCTCGGGCTGGACTGGGCTGGATAGGGAAAAACGGGAATTTGTTATCCAAGAAAAAAGGATCTTATTTCTTTCTGGCAGAGTTGCTGATCGACCTACCCTTGGAGGTGGATTCCCCATCAGGAGACTTTCAACACTGTGGCACTTGTCGCGCGTGTATTGATGCCTATCCTACTCAGGCAATTGTCGCACCAGCAGTGGTTGATGCCCAAAGGTGTATTGCGCATGCGACTATAGAACTCAAAGATAAAATTCCTGATACGCTAAAAGGCCAGATGGACAACTGGATTTTTGGGTGTGATGTATGCCAAGAAGTGTGTCCGTGGAATCGTTTTTCTTTGCAGCACAACGATCAACGATTAGCTCCAAGGCCTTACGTTTCCTACAGTTCGGATCAGTGGAAAGATTTGACCCATGAAGTTTTCCGCGAATTATTTAAGGACACCCCTTTTGAACGAGCCAACTATGAGGGATTAATGAGAAATATTGATTTTGTGCAGCATAATGACTAAAAGAAATATATTTTTTGCAGTAGAGAAAAATCAATATATTAAATCCCAGAACTAAACCAATTATAACCAACCAATTTTCTATCTATTTAATTGATTATGAATTCATTAAGCAACATTGATATTATTGTGATTTTGGTTTATCTCGTGGGTATTGTACTTTACGGGATTTCCAAGTCAAAAAGAAGTTCTTCCGAGGACTATTTTTTGGGAGGTAGAACCATGACCTGGCCTATTGTAGGGATCGCCTTGTTCTCGGCCAATATCTCCAGTTCAACCCTAGTGGGATTGGCCTCAGATGCCTTCCAGACCAATGTGAGTGTGTACAACTACGAGTGGTATGCGGTTGTGGTGCTGATTTTCTTTGCTATTTTCTTTCTGCCTTTTTATTTGAGATCAGGGGTCTATACCATGCCTGAATTCCTTGAGCGTAGATACGACCGAAAGTCTCGTTATTATTTTTCTTTTATCACCATAGTGGGGAATGTACTCGTGGATACGGCAGCTGCTTTGTACGTGGGAAGTATTGTGCTCAAACTGCTTTTTCCCGAAGTGAGTTCTACGGTGATAATCATTTCACTTGCTATTGCTGCAGCAGCGTACACGATCCCTGGCGGGTTGAATTCTGTTATTCAGACGGAAGTGATCCAAGCTATCCTACTATTGATCGGTTCTGTTTTTATCACCTATTTTGCTTTTGATGCCCTTGGTGGAGGCTGGGACACGATGATGTCTAGACTGGATGATATGTTGGCTGCTGGTCAAGTTAATTTTGGAGAAAAAGCAGCAAGGGGCTACTATGTTCCTGAGTCTGCGGAGGCTGTATTTAGTTTGGTGCGACCTGTCAACGATGAGTTCATGCCTTGGTGGGGTTTACTCACAGGCGTCCCCTTGTTGGGCTTTTACTTTTGGGCCAACAACCAATTCATGGTACAGCGTGTACTCGGTGCTAAAAACTTAAACCACGGTAGGTGGGGCGCATTATTTGCTGGGTTTTTAAAACTCCCTGTAATTTTTGTTATGGTGGTTCCCGGTGTTTTGGCGATTTTGTTGTTTAACGATTTAGATATCTCCACGTTAAATTATCCTTTGTCTGATGGCTCTATGTGTAGCAATTTGAAAGACTGTCCGAATTTAACGTACCCAGTTTTGTTGTTCCAATTGCTTCCTACCGGATTTTTAGGTTTGGTTGTTGCCGGTTTATTGGCCGCGATGATGTCCTCTGTTTCTGCTACATTTAATTCGGCATCCACCTTGATTACCATGGATTTCATCCAGTTATTAAGACCTAAAATGACCTCAAAACAGTTGGTGCGTGCCGGACAGATAGCCACCTTGATTTTGGTGGTCCTTTCTTCAGCTTGGGTTCCATTTATTGAACGCGTCAGTGATTCGCTATGGAGTTATTTGCAGTTGGTGATCGCCTTTACTTCTCCACCGATTGTTTCGGCGTTTGTTCTTGGCCTTTTTTGGAAGCGCGCTAATGCCCATGGTGCTTTTGCCAGTTTGATGGTTGGAGCTGCATTGGCAATTTTTATGATTTTATCGCTGAGCTTTGATTTAGTTCCTTACCTCAATGATTTTCACTTTCTAGCCAAAGCCAATCTACTGTTTGTTGTCAGTGTATTGGTACATGTCGTGGTGAGTAGTTCTACTCCAGCACCTGCGCCAGACAAAGTGGATCAATACACCTATAAAAAGGAAATGATCGCTCAAGATACCGAGGAGTTCAAAGGTCTGCCTTGGTACCAGCATTTTAGAATTTTATCACTGATTTTACTGTTGATCACGGCGATAATCGTCGGATACTTTTGGTGATAAGTTCACTAAAACGGGTGCCCAAGGGCACCCGTTTTTTATTTCAATAAACTTATCTTTGGGCTAGATTTAAACGATATGGCACATTCAAAGTTAAGGCGTGAAGCATTGGTGTATCACGCCAAGCCGCAACCGGGCAAAATTAAAATTGTACCCACTAAGCCGTATGCCACTCAACGCGATTTGGCTTTGGCTTATTCCCCAGGTGTGGCCGAACCCTGTTTGGAGATTGAAAAGGATCCAAATAATGCGTATAAGTATACAGCCAAAGGAAATTTAGTAGCTGTCATATCCAACGGTACGGCTGTATTGGGTCTTGGCGACATAGGCCCATTGGCGTCTAAACCGGTCATGGAAGGAAAAGCATTGCTTTTCAAAATATTTGCCGATATCGATAGTATTGATATTGAGGTTGATGCCAAGGATGTTGACGCTTTTGTAGATACGGTGAAGCGCATTGCACCAAGTTTTGGGGGAATTAATCTCGAGGACATCAAAGCTCCTGAGGCCTTTGAAATTGAACGTCGTTTAAAGGAGGAATTAGATATTCCAGTCATGCATGACGATCAGCACGGAACAGCTATTATTTCTGCCGCAGCCTTATTAAACGCTTTAGAAGTGGCGCAAAAGTCTATTGATCAAGTGACTATAGTGATCAATGGGGCGGGTGCTGCAGCAGTTTCGTGTACCAAATTATACAAGGCACTTGGCGCTAAAGACAGCCAGATGATTATGTTGGATTCCAAGGGTGTAATACGCAAAGACCGACCCGATCTTACTGTTGAAAAGGCAGAATTTGCCACAGATCGCGACTTGAATACCCTAGAGGAAGCTATGGTTGGTGCCGATGTATTTATCGGTCTTTCCATTGCAGACGTGGTCACCCCAGAAATGTTGTTGTCCATGGCTGAAACGCCGATTGTTTTTGCTTTGGCCAATCCCAATCCAGAAATTGACTACCACCTAGCTTGTGCGACTAGACCTGATATAATCATGGCTACTGGACGTTCTGACTTTCCTAACCAAGTAAATAATGTACTTGGTTTTCCCTATATTTTTAGAGGTGCTCTGGATGTGCGGGCCACTAAAATTAATGAAGCGATGAAAGTTGCTGCAGTTCGCGCTTTGGCAGAACTGACTAAAGAAGTGGTACCTGAGCAAGTAAATATCACCTACGGGGAAACTCGATTGGCCTTTGGTAAGGATTACATCATTCCTAAACCCTTTGATCCCAGATTGATCGGCACGATTCCAGTAGCTGTTGCTAAAGCGGCTGTTGAAAGCGGTGTGGCTGTAAACCCACTGGAAGATTGGGATAAATACAAAGAAGATTTGTTGTCCCGCTCGGGAAATGACAATAAGCTTATTCGCCAAATGCACAATAGAGCAAAACTCGATTTAAAGAAAATTGTTTTTGCCGAAGCGGATCATTTAGACGTCCTAAAGGCGGCGCAATTTGTGTATGAAGAAGGCATAGCTATTCCTATTCTATTGGGTCATGCGGATGTGATCAAAGCCCTGATGGAGGAGCTTGAGTTTGAAGCTGATTTGTGTATCGTTGACCCTAAAGATGATGCCGCCAAAGCCAAACGCATCGTGTACGGTCAGGCCTACTGGGAATCCAGAAGACGTACTGGAATCACTCAATACATAGCGGAAAACAAAATGAAGGAACGCAATCACTACGGTGCTATGATGGTGCTTGAGGGTGATGCAGACGGGATGATTTCTGGGTATTCCAGACCCTATGCCATGGTGGCTAAACCAATTTTAGAGCTTATCGGACGCGCCCCAGGTGTAGGTCGGGTAGCCTCGACAAATATCATGATTACTGATCGTGGACCCTTGTTTTTGGCAGACACCACGATGAATATAGACCCAACTGCAGAGCAATTGGCCGAAATTGCGTTGATGACGGCTCAAGTGGTGCGAACTTTTGGCTTTGAACCGGTAATCGCCATGTTGTCTTACGCCAATTTTGGCACCTCGGAACATCCACATGCCACTAAGGTGAAACAAGCGGTTAAATTATTGCACACCCAACATCCTGATTTATTGGTTGATGGCGAATTGCAGCTCGATTTCGCATTAAATAAAGAGCTACACCAACGAATATTTCCGTTCTCCAAGATTGCTGGTAAAAAAGTAAATACACTTGTTTTTCCTAATCTGGAGTCGGCCAATATCACGTATAAATTGCTAAAAGAGGTGAATCAGGCAGACTCCATTGGTCCATTTTTGATGGGGTTGAAACACCCGATCCACTTGATTCAACTCGGTGCCAGTGTTCAAGAAATGGTCAATATGGCGGCGCTTACGGCCATTGATGCTCAAGAGCGATCACCCAATAAAAAATTGAATTCATGATTGCGTATCTTCAAGGCAGACTATCAGAAAAATACCCAACTCACGTAGTTATTGAGTGTCAGGGGGTAGGGTACGAAGTGCATATTTCCTTACACACCTATGGTCAATTGGGCGATCAAGAGCAAATTAAGCTCTTGACCCATCTGCATATTAAGGAGGACAGTCATACCCTATACGGATTTTGTGATGACTTTGAGCGATCCCTCTTTCGTTTGTTGTTGACGGTTTCTGGTATAGGGACTAATACAGCCCGCACCATGTTGTCCTCTGTTTCTCCCAATGAGCTAAAAGACGCCGTGATTCGCGAGGACGTTCGTTTGATACAAAGTATCAAAGGTATTGGGGCAAAAACGGCGCAGCGAATCATATTAGATCTGAAAGATAAGATGATCAAGTTAACAGGTGATTCAAAATCTGTGACTTTGCCACACAATACAAACAAAGAAGAAGCGTTATCTGCCTTAGAGATCTTGGGCTTCAGCCGCAAGTCTGCTGAGCCTATATTGGAGAAAATTGATCAGGCCAATCCGGGCTTAACCGTGGAAGATCTGATTAAAATGACCCTAAAACAGATATAATTGTAATTGTTTGTTAATTAATCAAAATCGTTTCTGGAGCTGGTTTTTGCCGATAACTGTCATCGCGTTATTGAGTACACCTGTTTATGCACAGCAGCCAACCCCTTCACCCGTTGAAACCACCCAAGATACTCTAGGGGTAGCTACCAAGCCTCTTTTATTACCCAATACTTCCGGAGTTGTCGTGTCGTATGAGTATGACCCAGAGCTGGATATGTATGTGCGGCAGGCAGATTTGTCGGGCTATGTAATGGGCGCCCCTTTGATGTTGACGCCAAAACAATACTGGGCTATGGTCGATCGCCAACAGTCACGGGTGTATCTACAGGATAAAATAGATGCTTACGCTCAAACGGATAAGGAACAACAAAAAGATAAAAATTTACTGCCCGGGTATGCGTTGAGAAGTGAAGCACTTCAGTCCATTTTTGGGGGAGATGAGGTGTCGCTGATTCCTCAAGGCCAGGTAGGTGTGGATTTAGGCGTGTTGTGGCAGAAGAACGACAATCCATCCATTTCACCCAGAAACAGATCGACACTCGCTTTTGATTTTGATCAAGACATCAGTTTAGGTTTGGTCGGGAAAATAGGGTCGCGATTATCGATCAATGCCAATTATAACACCAAAGCCACGTTTGATTTTCAAAACTTAATCAAAGTGGCCTATACACCACCTACAGTGGCGGATGTAACCGGTTTGAAGGTGGATAACCCTTTGTCGGGCAATCAAAACAAAGCGTTTAACGGTGAGGAGGACAACATACTTCAAAATGTGGAAATAGGTGACCTGAGTATGCCGTTGACTAGCTCTTTGATTCAGGGGGCTCAAAGTCTTTTTGGTATCAAAACTGAAATGAAGTTCGGGCGCACTACAGTGACCACAGTATTGGCTGAACAAAGATCCCAGAACAATTCTGTGCTGGCTAGAGGGGGTGGTACGATTAAAGATTTTTCTGTTTCTGGTTGGGATTATGAGGAAGACAGGCACTTTTTCCTGGCGCATTTCTTTCGGGATCAGTTTGATCAGGCACTGGCTCAATACCCCTACATCAATTCACAGGTTCAAATCACTCGCATGGAAGTTTGGGTAACCAACCGAATGCAACAAACCAATAGTGTTCGCCATATTTTAGCTATTCAAGATCTCGGAGAGGCCAAACCCGAAAACACCCTTGTTGGAAGGTCCCCCAGTCTGCCAAGTGGATTTTTCAAAGACAGTTCCACCCCAAGTCTCCCCTCTAACAAGGCCAATGCCTATGATCCTGAACTCATTGGGTTGCCCGGTGGAGCCATGAAATCGGGTGTTCGAGATTTAAGTACCATCGCAGGGTCTTTTGAGATGGGTAGTTATCAGCCACAGCCAGGTTTTGATTACACTGTATTGGAGAATGCCCGAAAGTTAGAGCCTGAACGCGATTATTTTTACGATACACAGCTAGGATATTTGTCCCTGAGTCAGACATTAAATGCTGATGAGGTATTGGCTGTTGCCTTTCAATATACCTACAAAGGGGTCGTGTATCAAGTGGGGGAATTTGCCAATGGAGGTATTGAGTCTACTACCTTGGGTGGGAGTGCACAACAACCCACCTTGCAAAACAATGCCTTGGTGCTCAAGTTGCTCAAAAGCAATATCACCAGTGTAAAAGATCCTATTTGGGATTTGATGATGAAGAATATTTATCCCACAGGAGCCTACCAATTAAGCCCGGAGGATTTTCGATTTAATATCCTTTATTCCGATCCAAGTCCCAGAAATTACATTACTCCAGTGAACGACCAGGGCTGGCCTAAATCACCTAAACCACTGGATCAGCGTATTTTGCTGGATGTTTTTAACCTTGATCGCCTCAATGCTTATCAGGATGAACAACCGGGAGGGGATGGTTTTTTTGATTTTATACCGGGCCGCACCATCAATTTGCGCACGGGGAGTATTTTATTTACCCAAGTAGAACCTTTTGGCAAGTATTTATTTGATTTGTTGGGTTCAGGCCAATACGACCGGGATAACGATCAGGGGTATAATGAAAATCAGAAAAAGTATGTGTTCCGGGATTTGTATCGAAAAACGAAAGCAGCAGCTCTAGAGTCCCCTGAAAAAAACAAGTTTATTCTTAAAGGTCAGTACAAGTCTGAGGGGTATAATGGCATCCCGATCGGAGCCTACAACGTGCCCAGAGGTTCAGTGAAGGTCAGGGCTGGAAATCGATTGCTCCAAGAAGGAATAGATTATTCCGTCAACTATGCCGCAGGAACCGTTCAACTGTTGGATCCCAGTTTGGAAGCCTCAAACACACCTATCCAAATCGATGTGGAAAACAATGCGGTATTTGGTCAGCAAAACAAGCGTTTTACGGGGATCAATGTCCAGCACAAACTCAACGAACGATGGCTTTTAGGGGGTACCTACCTAAATATCAATGAACGACCCTTAACCCAAAAAGCCAATTATGGCACCGAGCCAATCAATAATTCCATATTTGGGTTTAATGCGCTCTACAATGCGGAACTACCCTTCTTAACACGGTTGGCCAATAGACTTCCTTTTGTCGAAACCGATGTGCCCTCTAACCTTTCTTTTCGCGCTGAGATGGCTGTGCTCAAACCGGGGGCGCCAAAATTCTCTGAGTTCAGGGGTGAAATCACTACGTATATCGATGATTTTGAAGGTGCTCAATCCATGATTGACGTTCGTGGAGCCTTGGGGTGGAGTTTGGCGAGTACACCGATCGCTTTTGGTAATTCAGGCCAGCTTTATGGAAATAGTCCTACAGATCCAGAAAACCTGCGCAATGGGTATACCCGATCTAAATTGGCTTGGTATACGATTGATCCAATTTTTTATAGCCTACAGCGCCCCGCTGGAGTAACCAACGAAGACTTATCAACCAATCCCACCAGAAGGGTTTATATCGAGGAGATATTTCCTCAAGTAGATGTAGTTCAGGGACAAACCACCATTCAGTCCACCTTGGATTTGTTTTACGATCCCCAAGCTAAAGGTCCATACAACAACAACCCACAGTTTAATACGCTCCCTAAACAGGAAAAATGGGGGGGGATTATGCGCGCTTTAAACACGACTAATTTCGAACAAGCCAACGTTGGTTTTGTGCAATTCTGGTTGATGGATCCTTTTGTCGATGGTCTGTCAGACACCAACAACCCAGGTCAATTGGTCATCGATTTGGGCAATATTTCAGAGGACATTCTTAAAGACGGAAAAAAACAGTACGAAAATGGTTTGCCTGATCGTTTAGCGACAAGTATCTCCGCTCCAACCTCTTGGGGTAAAGTACCAGCGGCTCAATCCTTGGTGTACGCCTTTGACACAGATCCGCAAAACCGCTTGCTACAGGATGTGGGATTTGATGGACTCTCCGACAACCAAGAAAATGAAATCTACCGAAATAATCCTGGTCCGGACTATGCGTTAGATAATTATCGTTTTTATTTGAATGCTTCTGGAAGCATATTGGATCGCTATAGAGACTACAACAACCCTGAGGGCAATGCTCCCGTGGCAGTAGGCAATCTCAATCGGGGTGCCACCACACTTCCAGACGTTGAGGACTTAGACCGCGACTTAACGATGAATACGATTGATAGTTATTATTCATACCGTATTGAGGTTAAACCCAACACCACCATCAATGATCGATTTGTCACGGATATAAAGGAATCACTGAGCCCTAAATTACCCGATGGAAGTCAGGTAAGGACTCGATGGATTCAGTATAAAATTCCGGTCCAGGCATTTGATGAAGCAGTAGGGGGCATCGCTGATTTTAGGTCGATCAGTTTTATGCGTATGTATTTAACTGGATTTTCTTCACCGTTAGTCATGCGATTTGCTACCCTGGATTTGGTGCGCGGCGATTGGCGCATGTATAACAAATCATTGGATCCAAATGATTTAGACCCAACAGATGATTTAACTTCTGTAGATGTGCAGACGTTTAACATTGAAGAAAACAGCAACAGAATCCCCATACCGTACGTATTGCCTCCAGGTTTAGTTCGCGAGCAGCTCAATAACAACAACACAGTGATACGTCAAAACGAACAATCACTCGCGCTGACAGTCAAGTTTTTAGAACCCAACGATACCCGCGCAGTGTTTAAAAACACCCAATTTGATTTTAGGCAGTACAAACGCCTTAAAATGATGATGCATGCGGAGACGATTAATCCCAATGATTATCCGATTGCTCAAACTCCTTTAGTCGGTGTGTTGCGATTTGGTACTGACTTTTCTGAAAACTACTATCAAATAGAGTTGCCGCTGACATTCACCCCACATGGATCATTGGCGGACGTCGATATATGGCCGAGTGTTAATGAAATAGATATTCCATTAGAAGTTTTATCTCAAATAAAAGCCAAAGGAATTAACGACCAGACACTTGATCGGGTACAGTACTACGAATACCGCTCTGGAACTTTAGTGGCGGTTGATGCCGAGGCCCCTCAAAGCCCAGGGGTCATGAGGGTGGCCATTCGAGGGAATCCATCTTTGGCTTCGGTGCGTGGGATTATGGTTGGAGTCAAGAATCAATCTTCCACCAGGGCTAGGGGGCAAGTGTGGTTTAACGAGTTAAGGTTGACGGGTCTGGATAATCAAGGCGGTTGGGCTGGAGTAGCGGCTTTGGATGCCAATATCGCAGATTTAGTAGATGTATCTGCCAATGCGCGAATGTCTACCTCCGGATTTGGCGCCGTGGATCAGATGCCTTCTGAACGAAATCGCGAAGATGCTCAATCCTATGACTTGATAACCAACATTAATGTCGGACAGCTCTTACCCAAAAATATCGGGCTTCAATTACCGCTAAACCTCGGGGTGAGTGAGACCCTGGTTACTCCTGAATTTGATCCGGTTTATGAGGATTTAAATTTGGCTGATCGCTTGTCAACAGCTTCAACTGATCAAGCAGATCAATTGTTGGAGCAAGCCCAGGATTACACCAAGAGAACCAGCGTTAATGTCGTAGGACTCAAGAAAAATAAAACAGAAAACCAGCGACAAGAGTCTCGTTTTTACGACCTAGAAAATTGGACGTTTAATTATGGATTTAACCGGATGCAGCACCGAGATTTTGAGATTGCTGCCCAAGTTGAAGAACAATTGAATTTAGGTGTCTTGTACGGACACCAATTTAAGCCGTTGGAGTGGGCGCCACTCGCCAAAAAAGACTCCATCCTAACAGGAGGGTATTGGCAATGGTTAAAAGAGATCAATCTAAATTTTATGCCCAGTGATGTGTCCTTTAATACCAAGGTCGATCGGGTTTTTAGCGCTCAAAGATTCCGGGATGTTCAGGCGCCTGGCGTGGAATCATTGGCCTTGCCGTTCTTACAACAGCGCAATTATCTATTCCAGTGGCAATACACGATCAATCACGATATCACGAAATCTTTGCGTTTAAACCTAACCGCATCATCCAATAATTTGGTGAGAAATTACTTGAATAACCCCGATGATCAGAGCTCGGGAATTATCCAGACACTATCGATTTGGGATGGAATTTTCGATCCGGGATCTTCCGAGAGATTCAACCAGGATTTACAAGTGAACTATGCCTTGCCTTTTTCTAAAATTCCAATACTCGCCTTTGCAGATGGATCATACACCTACACCAGCAGTTTTGAATGGACCAGAGGTGGTGCATCTCTGCGCAATGTATCTGGCTCCGAAATGAATCAGGTCCAAAATGCGCAAACGCAAAATTTGTCCGTCAATATGGACATGAACAAGCTCTACACTTATCTAGGTATGCCCAGCAGTTTGGCCAACCCGAAATGGAATTTATGGTCTCTGGTCAGTGCGCTCAAAAGAGTTAGTGCCAATTACACGGAAAACAATGGCCAGTTATTGCCTGGGTTTACCCAAAGGATTGGATTCCTGGGCACCCAAAAACCATCTGCTGGTTTTATTTGGGGCAGTCAGTCAGATGTGCGCTTTATAGCTGCAAAAAATGGCTGGTTGACTACTTTTGAAGACTTTAACGATCCTTATGTTCGCCTGGATAATCAAACCTTTACTCTAGAGGCGACGGCTCAACCTATTCCGGATTTGACCATTGATTTATCTATGGATCAGACGCATTCGGTGACCTACAAAGAGAACTTTCAGGTCAAATCATCGGGTTCAACAGGATTTGAATATCTTCAGCAGTTAGGCAATGAAACGGGTAATTTTAGTGTATCTACTGTCCTTTTAGGTAGTTTTTTCAAATCTTCGGATCAAACCCAATCCATTGTTTTTGAGCAAATGAAGGACCATAGGATCACGGTGGCTCAGCGATTAAACAGTTTGTTACCCCAGAATGAAGCCGTATTAATTGACTCAGAAGGCTATCCTGAACGATACGGAAAAACCCAGCCTGAGGTATTGTTGCCCTCGTTTATTGCTGCTTATCGTTCCATAGATCCAGCGAAAGTTGCCTTGGATCCTTTTGCGGCTAGACCTTTGCCTAATTGGAATGTAAAATATACCGGATTGATGAGGTTGGACTGGTTTAAAGATCGATTTAATCGATTTTCCATTTCTCATGGATATCGCGGGGCCATGAGTATCAATGGATATTCATCTAACCTTGAAAAAACCAATACGCGGATTGATCCTCAAACCTTGGACATCCGTCCTGAGTTGATATTTAACAATGTGGTGCTCACCGATCAATTCAATCCGCTCATTCTGGTTGATTTTGAGACAACCACTTCCCTGAGTTTCTTATTTGAAACCAAAATGGATAGAGCACTTTCTATGAATTTTGACAATAAACTACTTACCGAAATGAGCGGTACTGAGTTTACTTTGGGTATGGGTTATCGAATTAAGGATTTGAAAATGAACACAAAGATGGGTGGGTCGCGCAGGAGTTTGTCTGGGGATTTGAACTTGAAGGCTGCTTTTAGCTTGAGAGATAATCTGACAGTTGTACGTTATTTGGATCTTGCTCAAACGGATGTCAGCGCAGGCCAATACCTGTTTACCACCAAAATTTCTGCTGATTACGCCTTGAGCCAGAATCTGAGCGCTCAATTCTTTTACGATTTCAATCGCTCCAAGTATGCAGTATCCACCGCTTTTGCACAGCAATCTTTGAATACTGGGTTTAGTTTGCGGTATAATTTTGGTAACTAATCGATATAATCATTTATTTTTGTTGCTCTAAAAAGTTAACATGAACATACCAGCTGAATTAAAGTACACCAAAGAGCACGAATGGGTTCGTGTGGAAGGAAACACCGCTATTATTGGCATCACTGAATTTGCCCAAGGGGAATTGGGGGATATCGTATATGTAGAAGTTGATACCCTGGATGAAGAAGTGACACAGGACCAGGTTTTTGGCACTGTTGAAGCCGTGAAAACTGTTTCTGATCTGTTTTCTCCTTTGAGTGGAACAGTCGTTGAACTTAATCCTGAGCTAGCGGATACACCGGAACTAGTAAACTCTGATCCTTACGGAGCAGGTTGGATGATTAAATTGGACATCAAGGATGCTGGTGAGTTAGACGGTTTGATGGATGCCGCAGCATACGCAGAGTTAATCGGTGCCTAGATACGGAAGATGGCTGGCCTATGGGCTCTGGATGGCTTTGGTGCTTTACCTGAGTCTAGTTCCCAGTGATGATGCCCCAAAAGTATCCCTGCCTTATATAGACAAAGCAGCTCATTTTGGTTTTTACCTAGGGGCTGTTTTTTTATTCCTTTATGCTAGGCTCGATACTTGGTCGATGACGCCACAAAAACGAATCGTTTTTTCTGTCATTTTGGGGCATGTATTTTTGAGTGCAGGAGTGGAGTTGATGCAAATGTTCCTGGATATGGGCAGAGCAGCCGAATGGACCGACTTGTTATTCAATGCATTAGGTGCTGTTTCAGCTCCATTTATTTTTTGGTTTTGGTCAAAAAAAATCAACGCATAAATTGACAGCGCATTGCGTAAATGCCAAATAAAGTTTTAAATTAGCCACAACTTAATTGATCAACTATGGAACCTAAGAAGAGCCCTAAAGCAGATTTGACCAAAAATAGCGGTCTGTATTTTGCCATAGGTTTAGCCTTGGTGACGCTCATTTCATGGAGAGCGCTCGAGTGGAAAAAATACGACAAGTCCGAAAACTATGGGGACTACAGTCAAAATGTAGAGGAGTTACTCGATGAGGAAGTTCCTTTAACACCCGATTTTAAAACGCCACCGCCACCGCCACCACCAGCGGCACCAGAAATTATTGAGGTAGTTGAGGATGAAGCTGAGGTAAAAGAGACAGTTATCGAGTCTACTGAATCTTCTCAAGACAAGGTGGTTGAAATAGATGACCTAGTCGTTGATGAGGTGGAGGAAGATGTTTCCATTCCTTTTGCGGTTATTGAGGATGTACCCGTATTCCCTGGTTGTGAGAAAGCCAAAGGCGCTGCAGCTATTCGTGACTGCTTCAACGAACAGATGCAAAAACACATCAGAAAGAACTTTAGATACCCAGAAATCGCCCAAGAAATGGGAGTTCAAGGTCGTGTGAATGTGATGTTTACCATCCAAAAGGACGGAAGCATTGGAGAGATTAAATACAGAGGTCCGGACAAAAACTTAGAAGCTGAGGCTTATAGAATTATCAAGTTGTTGCCTAAAATGACTCCGGGTAAACAAAGAGGAAGACCGGTCAAAGTACCATTCAGCATTCCGATTACCTTTAAACTACAATAAAAAAAGGGCCCTGAACAGGGCCCTTTTTTATTAGTTTAGTTTGGTGGTTTATTGTTGGTTATGGCGTGAATCAACCTTATATTTGCCCCATAATTTTTTCGATGAATTCACCACAACCTGCCACATTAGAAGCTGCACCTATCCTCAGTTGGGCGGATTTTAAAGAAATCACAAAAGCTAGGTTGGCTATCAGTGTTGTCTTTTCAGCACTAGCGGGATATGCACTTGCCGTGGATTCTTGGATTCCTATTGATTTATTGCTCCTTTGTATTGGTGGATACGCCTTAGTGGGTGCTTCAAATGCGTTTAATCAAGTGATTGAGTGCCGTTTGGATGCCCTGATGAAACGCACCCGGAACAGACCGCTACCCGCAGGTAGGATGTCGGTGAAAACAGCTTTGGTGTGGGCTTTGACGATGACTTTGATCGGAGGAGTTTCGCTTTGGGCGTTAAATCCGAAAACAGCCCTTTTTGGCTTGCTTTCCGTAGTGTTGTACGCAGGGGTTTACACTCCGCTCAAAACAAAAACTCCTTTAGCTGTATTTGTGGGGGCAATACCCGGAGCTATTCCTTTTATGTTGGGTTGGGTGGCGGCTACTAATTCATTTGGCATAGAACCAGGCACCTTGTTTATGGTCCAATTCTTTTGGCAGTTTCCACATTTCTGGGCCTTGGCTTGGATGCTGGACGAAGATTATCAACGGGGAGGATTTGCCCTGTTGCCCACCAGAAAAAAAGACACCACTTCAGCTGCTTTGATACTGATTTATATTGTTTGGATGATGTTGGTGGCTATTATCCCTGCCTTTGGGGTGACGGGAATACTGACACTATCCCTGACTGCAGCAGGTGTGATCTCTCTATTAGGCTTGGTGATGGCTTTTTTCGGAGTGCAACTATTTTTGAATCGCAGCAATGCGTCGGCCAAGAAATTGATGTTGGCTAGTGTTGTTTATATTTCTGCAGTACAAGTAATTTACGTTTTAGATCGATGGATATGAGTCAAGACACTGAATTAATGGAAAAGCAGATTAGAGCCAAAAAAATGATGCTCTGGTTTGGTATCATCAGTATGGTGATGGGATTTGCGGGATGGACCTCCGCATTTGTGGTCAGCAGTAACCGCAAAGATTGGTTGGATAGCTTTGAAATTCCTTCGGCGTTTTGGTATTCAGCAGCGGTCATCCTGTTGAGCAGCGCGTTGTTAATCATAGCCAAAAAACAGTTGCTTGCTGCTCAAATCAAGTCGGTAACCATGATGTTGCTGGGGACTTTGATTTTGGGTTTAGTTTTTGCGTATTTGCAATTTGTCGGGTTTAGTCAGTTGATTGGCATGGGGTATTACCTAACTGGCCCAACCAGTAATGTCACCATTTCTTTTGTTTACTTAATTGCCGCGGTACACTTAGTGCACTTAGCTGCTGGTTGGATATCCTTGGTAGTAGTGCTGATTCAGCACCTTAAAGGTCGTTACACCCCAAATAATACCCTCGGTTTTGAGTTAGGTGTCACCTTTTGGCATTTTGTAGATGTCCTTTGGTGGTACTTACTTTTGTTTTTTTATTTTTTTTAAAAATCGGCTCGGCACAGTTATTAAAAAAAAGTAAATTTGTCAACGTTAATATAATTCATCCTTTTTATGGAGACAGCGGTAGCTAATCACCAACCTGGTAAAGTTTGGGGCGGCGGAAATGAACCTCTTAACGCGAGTTATGGGAAAATGATGATGTGGTTTTTCATCCTTTCTGATGCGCTTACTTTTTCTGCATTCTTGGTTTCTTATGGATTTTCCAGATTCAAGTTTATTGATATATGGCCGATAGCCGATCAGGTTTTTACCCACGTTCCATTTTTTCATGGCAACTATCCGATGTATTATGTCGCTTTCATGACCTTTGTTTTGATTATGTCGTCGGTAACTATGGTGTTGGCCGTTGATGCAGGTCACCACCTTAGAAAGTCTAAAGTCGCTTTATACATGTTGCTTACCATAGTTGGTGGAGCTATTTTCGTGGGTTCTCAAGCTTGGGAGTGGGCTACTTTTATCAAAGGCGAATACGGAGCTGTTGAAACCAAAGGCGGTAGAATTCTACAGTTTGTCGATGCAGAGACAGGTCATCAAATAGCGCTTCACGATTTTGTTACTGCAGCTGAAACTGAGCGCACCCAGCATTTAAACAAGAATGGGGTTTGGTTTGTAGATGAAGATGCGTTACCGAGCTATACAATAGCTGATGTTCAAGCTGGACTTGCGGCACACGAGCATGTATTGGTGCGTACAGAGACAATCAACGAAGCAGGGGAAAAAACAATTTTGGATAGAAATTCCTCCATCGAGGCGTTGGCCGGTGGACTTCACGTAGTTGAGGGAGCTAATTTGATCCGCAATGAGTACGGTCACCGTTTATTTGCTGATTTCTTTTTCTTTATCACAGGGTTCCACGGTTTCCACGTCTTTTCAGGGGTGGTCATCAATGTGATTATTTTCTTTAATGTGCTTTTGGGTACTTATGAAAAGAGAAAACACTACGAAATGGTGGAGAAAGTAGGTCTATATTGGCACTTTGTAGATCTAGTTTGGGTATTTGTATTCACCTTCTTTTACTTGGTATAATTTAGCTCCAATTTTACATGGCACACGAACATAAATTATCGATTTTCCGCGGAGCGGTTACTTTTAAGAACAACGTACAAAAGATTTGGGGTGTTCTTATCTTCTTGAGTTTGATTACTGCAGTGGAAGTTGCTTTGGGTATTATTAAACCTGAATTTTTGGTCAAGACTCCGCTGTTGGGTATGAGGCTATTAAATTGGATTTTTATCGGTTTAACTCTAGTGAAAGCCTATTACATCGCTTGGGACTTTATGCACTTACGCGATGAAAAAACAGGTTTGAGAAGGTCAGTTGTTTGGACTGCAGTTTTTTTGATTGCCTACCTAACAACCTTGTTATTAATTGAAGGGAGTTACGTCTACGAAACCTATGCCAACGGGTTTATAAAATGGAATTTTTAATCAATTCCCTATTCATTTAAAAGCGGTTTAAAGCCGCTTTTTTATTTTTGTGGTATGCAGCAATTTCAAAAGCGTTTCGTCCTTTTTGTCCTTTTTGTTATTCCTTTAGTAGCTTATCTATTTTTTGCTTCAGGAATCAATAATTTTGGTCGTTTACCCGTGGTAAATCCCGAGCCGATTCAAGCCCCTAATATCGAACTGCACAACAAAATTACTATTCTCGGATTTTTAGGTGACCAAGTTGCTTTTAAAAAGGCGTTTTCTTCTAATCTGAATGAAAAGATATACAAGCGATTTCATGAGTTTAAGGATTTTCAAGTAGTCTTGTACTTTGACCCCGCTCAAGAACAAGCAGTAGCTGAACTCAAGGCTCAGTTAGGTGAGTTGGTGGATATGAGTCATTGGTTTTTCCTTCCCGCTGCGAAAGATCAAGTTCAGGAGGTGTTTGTCGTATTAAGTCCCACGGA
>JBEAQS010000118.1:0-10381 GCA_041163765.1 Bacteroidota bacterium
ACTGGGAAGTATGCCTATGTGTTTGAGTGGCATGAGTACTACACGCCCAAGTTGTTGCAGGAATTGCTCTCCCAAGGAATTCGCGCTAAAGTGGCGATGAAACCGTTTACTCTGGAAGGCAAGAAATACGATTACGGAACCATCATGATTCCCACTCAGAACCAAACGGTGGATGCAGTTTCCATGCACCAGGCGATCGATCGTGCAGCGCAAAGCGCGCATGTATTTGTAGATGCTGTGGGCACAGGATTGAGTTTGGGTATTGATTTGGGCAGCAACAATTTTGAGCCCTTGACCCACCAGAAGGTAGGTATGTTCGTCGGTCAGGGTGTGGCGGCCAGCGATGCGGGTGAGATCTGGCATCTTTTTGACCAGCGCTATGACATCACACTCACCAAAATTGATTTGGCCTATGCTTCCCGAACTGATTTGTCTCGGTATACTACCTTGATCTTACCCTCCACCTATGGCAATGCTATCGATAAAGCGACCCTGGAGAACCTCAAAGAGTGGGTACAAGAAGGAGGTAAGTTGATAGGGTACAAAAACGCAGTTACTTGGATGGAGCGCAATGGGTTGTTGAAAGCCGAGTTTGTGCAGCCTGAAATGACGGCAAAAAATATTGCTTTTGACCAGAAAGAAAACTTCTATGGAGCTCAAGAAACCGGAGGAGCTATTTTTGAAGCCAAAGTGGACTTAAGCCACCCGATAAACTTTGGATACACCCAAAACAAGTTGGCACTGTTTCGAGATACCAACATTTACATGAAGGCGGATGCCGACAGTTTTAACAATCCGATTCAATACACCCAAAGCCCATTGATCTCTGGATACCATTCAAAAATCAATGCGAAACTAATCCCCAACACGGTGCCCTTTAAGGTGCAAAGAATGGGCAGTGGACGAGTGATTGCCTTTACCGACAACACCAACTTCAGGGCCTTCTGGTATGGAACCAATAAGCTGTTGGCCAATGCCTTGTTTTTCGGCCATTCCATGTAACTGATAGTCATATTCAAATACAAAAAGGGCGCCGCGCAAGCGGCGCCCTTTTTGTATTAGTTTACTGATGTGTTTTTCATTTCAAGAGGAACCCTGGGATTCATCAAACGAAACCACAGTGGCGGAATTAACGCAATCAACATAGAGGTGGGATATCCAAAAGGGAGTTGAGGGCTGTCTGCATGGTTTTCAAGGGTAGGGTATTTTTTGGCTGATTTAAAGTGGTGATCGCTGTGGCGCGTCAATTCATAAAGTACTACTCTACCCATGGCATGATTTGAATTCCATGAGTGCTTGGCTTGAACTCTTTCGTATCGCCCACTGGGGAGCAGCTGGCGCATCAATCCGTAGTGTTCGATATAATTGATGGTTTCCAGCAGCAGAAATCCTACTACCCCAGCACCTGCTGCCCACCCCGTGACTGATGCTCCGAACAGCATCCCCACAGACAGCCAAAAGCCTAGGTGAAATAGTGCCGCCCACAACATGTAGTTAGTTGTCGATATAAATCCCTGGTTGTTTTGTTTCAATTTGTTGCGTTGAATGATCCATGCTTTTTTGTTCATGCCCCAAACAGCTTGGGGGTAAAAGGCATAAACAGACTGGTTGTATTTAGCTGTTGAGGGGTCCTTGGGGGTGGATACATCTACGTGATGACCATAGTTGTGTTCTATATAAAATCCGTAATAATGACTGGGCATCAGCAGGAGTTGTGCTGCCTTTTGTGCCCATGGCGTTGATCTGTGTCCCAATTCATGAGCGACATTGATCCCATTGGCCCCAAAAATCACACCAACGGATCCCATCGCACCCAAGCGTTCCCAAATCAAATGATCGCCTTGAGACCAATCCAGAAAATACCACAGGGAACCAAATACCAGAAGAATGTTTAGGTAGAGCAATACGTCAAAAATCACAGAAGCAGGATGTTTATTTTCTGCCAATTCAAAGGGAACGGTCACTTCAAGTAAGGGAATCACCACAAAGGCATAAATCAGCCCAGAGAAAGTCCATATTCCGCCCACCCAAATTCCGAGTAGGGCTGCTGTAGGAATAGAGTAGGCCCATAGATATTTCATGCTCAGATAATTAGGTCATTAAAGTAGCTATTTCCTGCTCCATGTGCAACAAATCGTTGGTGTAACTTGTGTTACCGCTCAAGGAAAAAGGCTGGCGTAGTTTTGTGGCAAAATTGATAGAACTATGAAACAAATAGCATTCATCGGTGTGTTTTTGGCCGCTCTTACGACAAGTATTTGGGCACAAGAACCCGTCCACCTGAGTTTGCAAGAGGTACAAGACCGTGTTGCGGCCAAAAACCTACAGCTCAAAGCGGCGCATCAAGCATATGTAGCAGCAAGAGGAGATTTTAGACAAACCAATGCCTTGATTTTACCCTCGATCAGCGCGAGCCATACGGCATTGGCTACCACTAATCCCTTGATGGCGTTTGGGTCTAAACTAAATCAAGAAGTGTTGACCCAGGCGGATTTTAATCCTGTACTGCTCAATAACCCAGATCGCTATGAGAATTTTGCGACCCGGATCGAAGTATTGCAGCCTTTGGTCAATCTAGATGGTTTTTTGGGACGCCGAGCAGCTAAACTGAAAATGGAAGCTATGGAGCTTCAATCTGCTAGAACCCAGGAATACATGCAATTAGCTGTTTTTCAGGCTTATAAACAATTGCAGTTGGCTTATCAAGCGGAACAAGTGATGGCAGCAGCCGTAAAAACAGCCGAACAAAATGCACATTTAATCGCCAGTTATGTCGGTGAGGGATTGGCCCAGAAAGCGGATGAGCTGATGGTTCAGGTCCGAGTAGCTGAGGTGCGCAATGGATGGCAATACGCTCAGAGCAATGTGCGCAATGCCTCAGATGCACTGTTTGCCTTGATGGATGAAGATGGTCAGGGACGGATTTTAGTGCCCGAGGCATTGGCCCCATGGACCGAGGATCTTCCCACAGGTGAAGCTCTAGGCGGATTAGATGCGCGCAAGGATATTCAGGCTATGCACAAGGCGACTCAGGCCTACGGTAAAATGCAACAGTCCAGTGTTTTGGGGATGGCTCCGCGTTTAAACGCTTTTGGGACCTATGAGTTATACGATACTGAATTGCTGCAGTTTGGGGCCGATGGATATACGGTTGGTGCCCAACTGAGTTGGAATGTTTTTGATGGATATAAAGCTATGGGCAAGGCGGAAAAAGCTAAGGCGGAACATCTAAAAGCCCAATACGAAGAACAACAATACAGAAATCAAAGCGAGGCGGAACTCGCTGCGGCTAGACGTCAAGCCGTAGATGCCAAGAATCAGTGGAAAATGGCTGAATTGGCCTTGGCCCATGCACAGGAAGCTTATCGCATTCGCGAAAATCGATTTAAAGCAGGTCTTGAAAAAACTACCGACTTGTTGATGGCTGAAACACTCATGTTTGAAAAAGAATTGGCCCTCAGTCAGGCCTTATTTAATGTCCAATTATCCCACAAATTTGTCGAATTCCTAACCAAATAGACCTATGAAACGCATTGCTATTCCAGCCCTTTTGGGCGTCTTTTTGCTGAGCGCCTGCTCTTCAGAACAACCTAAATCCACCGAACAACTTCCTGCGATCTCTGTGACATTGGCCCAAGCAGATGCCTCTGCTGCAGCTGGTATAATCACGGGTAGCGGTATTGTAGAAGCGGCCCAAAGCGCTAACCTAAGTACCCGCATGATGGGGTATATCGCTCAGTATCATGTGGCTGTAGGTGACCGGGTAACCCAAGGTCAATTATTGGTGGAGGTGAATCCTTCAGATATGGCAGCAAAAACTGCCCAAGCCAAAGCTGGTGTTGCCCAGGCCCAAGCTGGGTACGACAACGCCAAAAAAGATTACGAGCGCTTCAAGCATCTTTTTGCCCAAAATAGCGCTTCACAAAAGGAGTTAGACGACATGACTACCCGTTTTCAAATGGCTGAAGCGGGGCTTAGCGCTGCTCAGAACATGCTGAAAGAGGTGGAAGCCCACATGGCCTATGCGTTGATCCGCGCGCCATTTTCCGGTGTAGTGGTCAATACATTTGGCAAGCCAGGTGACATGGCCACTCCAGGAATGCCCCTAGTTGCCCTAGAAGGCGGATCCGGATTTGAGGTGAAGGCATGGGTGTCTGAGACCAACATCGCCAAAATTCAAACGGATACTCAGGCCCACGTAGTGGTGAAAAGCCAAGGTTTACGCCTGCCAGCAACCATTACAGAGGTCAGCACTTCTGCCAAAAATACAGGCGGACAGTATTTGGTGAAGTTGCAGTTATCTGAAACAGATGCAGCGGTTCGTGCGGGTATGTTTGTACAAGTTCTTTTTGAAGGAACCACAGCAGAAGAAACTCCTGCTTCCGGTGTCCTGGTGGAAACAGCCGCTTTGGTGAAGCAAGGTCAGTTGACCGGGGTTTACACCACAGCACAAGGCAAAGCGCTGTTGCGCTGGGTAAGGATTGGAGCGAGCAACGACGGAATGACCGCAGTGATTTCAGGTCTATCTGCCGGAGAATCTTATGTGCGCACTTCAGCGTCTCCGCTTTACGACGGGGCCCCAGTGTCCATCAACTAATTACACTTTAAGACAAGTAAGATGCAACAAGGTATTTCAGGTAAAATAGCCAATTTCTTCATCAATTCTAAGTTAACCATCCTGTTGATGGTGGCTTTGATGGTGATTGGTTCCTACAGTTCAATGCTCATTCCCAGAGAGGAAGAGCCCCAAATCAATGTGCCTATGGCCGACATTATGGTCGGTTATCCAGGCGCGTCTCCCAGTGAAGTGGAAGCGCGCGTGATCAAGCCGTTGGAAAAAATTATTTCTAACATCAAAGGTGTTGAGCACATTCACGCTATGGCCATGAATGGACAAGCGATGATTGTTGTACAGTTTTACGTAGGTGAAGACACAGAGCGTTCCTATGTCAAGCTCTACGATGAGTTGATGAAGCACGAGCACGAGTTCCCCAATACGGTGATGAAGCCGATGGTGAAAACGCGTTCTATCGATAATGTTCCCATGTTGGGGTTGACCCTATGGAGTGAAAAATACAGTGATTTTGAGCTGAGACAATTGGCTGAAGAGGTTTCTAACGAAATCAAAAAAATTAAAGATGTATCGATCACTAAGGAAATCGGAGGCAGAAGCCGGGTGCTCAGCGTGGTGTTGGACAAAGAAAAACTGGCTGAAAACCAGGTAGATGCCCTAGGTGTGGCGCAGTTGATCCAAGCCCACAATTCGAGTAGCCAATCAGGCAGTTTTAATGCCCAAGATCAGGAGTTTTTGGTGACTACCGGTCGTTTTATCCAAAGCGCTCAAGAATTAGGTCGTGTTGTCGTTGGGGTGAATGGACGTATGCCTGTATACTTAGAACAAGTAGCAGAAATTGTGGACGGACCTGCCTCTGCGATCAATTACGTTTCTTTTGGCTATGGACCTGGTCACGAAAACAAGCAAGCTCATCCTTCAGAATACCCAGCGGTTACTATTTCAGTGGCCAAGGTTAAGGGAGCTGATGCGATGAAGATTTCAGAAAAGATATTGGCCTCGGTAGATGGATTGAAAAAAAATCTAATCCCTGAGGATGTTCATGTAGAAGTAACCAGAAACTACGGAGAAACTGCATCTCACAAAGTAGGCGAGTTGTTGATGCACCTCGGCGTAGCCATTATTGCGGTAACAGTACTAGTGATGTTGGCCATGGGCTGGCGCGGTGGTTTAGTCGTATTTTTCTCGGTGCCTTTGACCTTTGCCCTCACATTGTTCAGCTATTATATGTTGGGCTATACCCTGAACCGAATCACTTTGTTTGCGTTGGTTTTTGTGGTGGGTATTGTGGTGGATGATTCGATTATCATCGCCGAGAATATGCACCGACACTTTAAGATGAAGCGTTTGCCGTTTAAACAAGCAGCCATTTACGCGATTAACGAGGTGGGGAATCCAACCATATTGGCCACCTTCACCGTTATTGCAGCCATCTTGCCTATGGCCTTTGTGTCGGGTATGATGGGACCCTACATGAGTCCGATGCCTATCGGCGCTTCTATTGCGATGATGCTGTCACTTTTTGTCGCTTTGACCGTTACTCCTTATTTGGGCTACCATTTGTTGCAAGAAAAAGAGGATCAAGCGCATAAGGAAGAGGAGGGGTTAGAAACCAGCATGATCTATAAGATCTACAAGAAAATTGAACAGCCACTTTTGGATGATTCCCGCAAGCGCTGGACCATGCTCGGTGTTACGGTGGCTCTTTTGTTGGGTTCGGTCTTGATGTTTTTTACCAAATCAGTCGCCGTTAAAATGCTGCCCTTCGACAATAAAAATGAATTCCAAGTGGTGGTGGATATGCCTGAGGGAACTACCCTTGAGCGGACAGCTGCAGTGACCAAGGAAGTCGCTCAGTATTTGTCAACTATCGAAGAGGTAGTGGATTACCAGAACTATATCGGTACTTCAGCCCCGATTACCTTTAACGGATTGGTGCGTCACTACGATTTGCGCGGTGGAAGCAATATGGCCGATATTCAGGTAAACCTGCTGCACAAGGAAGACCGCGATGCCCAGAGTCACGATATTGCCCGTAGAGTGCGTGAAGAAGTTCAGCGCATCGGTGCCAAATATGGGGCCAATATCAAAATTGTAGAAGTTCCACCTGGACCTCCAGTGCTTTCTACTTTGGTCGCAGAGATTTACGGACCTGATTACACAGAGCAAATCAAAGTAGCTGAGCAGGTAAAAACAATTTTGGAGCAGACGGAAGACGTTGTGGATACAGACTGGATGGTTGAAGCCGAACAAACGGATTACCGACTTGAGGTAGATGCGGAGAAAGCAATGGCTTATGGCATTGCTCCTGCGCAAGTGGTGGGTAATTTGACCTACGTATTGCGCGAAATGCCTGTAAGCCAATACTATGACCCGACTTCTGTACATCCGGTAGGTATTGTGCTTAAGCTTAAGGATCAAGATAAATCTTCCCTAGAGGATTTGAAAAACCTAAAGATTCAAGGAAATCAAGGCCCTGTAGCCATGGGTGATTTGGTGAGCATCACCGAGGGTACTTTGCAAAAAACTATTTACCGCAAGGACCAAAAAAGGGTGGTGTATGTCCTAGCAGATATGGCAGGTACTCTAGAAAGTCCAGTGTACGCTATTCTGGGTATGAACGAAAAGCTTCAGGCGATGAGCTTGCCTCAAGGGTATTCAGTCAACGAGCTTTACATGGATACCCCTTCTGATGAGTCAAACTTTACCGTTAAATGGGATGGAGAGTGGCAAATCACCCTAGAAGTATTCCGTGACCTCGGCGCTGCATTTTTGGTGGTTATTTTGGTGATCTACATGTTGATTGTCGGTTGGTTCCAAAACTTTAAAACGCCGATGGTGATGATGGTCGCTATTCCGCTTTCGTTGGTAGGTATTGTATTGGGTCACTGGTTACTCGGTGCCTTCTTTACCGCTACTTCCTTTATCGGTATGATCGCTCTAGCCGGGGTTATGGTGCGCAACTCGGTACTGCTGATCGACTTTATTGAGATTAGGCTTAATGATGGTATTCCACTCAAGCAGGCCATTATAGATGCGGGTGCTGTGCGGACTACCCCGATTTTATTAACCACGGGAGCTGTGGTGATCGGCGCCTCCATCATTTTGTTTGATCCTATTTTCCAGGGATTGGCCATATCATTGGTGGCAGGGGCTATTGTGTCCACTTTACTCACCCTGATTGTGGTTCCGCTGATCTACTACATGACTGAAAAACACAAATGGGAATAACCTAAAACACACCCTATGAAACTCATTGTTATCACTGCTGTTACGGCTTTTGAAAAAGACATCAAAAGCCTGCTCATCAAGAGTAAAATACCCCAGTTTTCATACCAAAATGTTATTGGATACCGGGATGCCACTTTGGACGCTGTAGGCAATAACTGGTTTGGCGCTGAGATGAACGAAGCTGAGTCTATCTTGTTTTACGCCTTTGTGCCTGCAAGCCAGGTAGATATGTTGTTGGATGAGGTAAAGGCCTACAATGCCCAACAGGAAGCAAAATCAAAGGTTCATTTATCCGTATTAAACATCGAAAAAACTTCAGATCATGATTAACAGACTTATTCGCGCCATCGCTGGATCATTTATTTTGATCAGTTTGGCACTGGCCATCTACGTAAATATCAATTGGCTTTGGTTTACCGCATTTGTCGGGGCCAATCTCCTCCAATCCTCCATCACTAAATGGTGTTTGATGGAAGACATCCTAAAAAAGTTAGGGGTCAAATAAGGTAAATATCTCCAAAAAAAGAAACCGGCGAAAGCCGGTTTCTTTTTTATATCAACTCACCCCATTTCGCTCAGTGGAAAAACGCTCGAAGGACCTTTCGAGTACGATGCTTTTTAGCTGTTCCACTGCGCGTGCCAACTCTGTGAAGGAAGTGTAGAGCGGAGTTAGCCCTAGGCGAATCCATCCTGGTGGTCGATAATCCGGAACCACAGCAGGTGTTGATGCCAACAAACATTGGGTGATGCGCCAAGCTTCAGGGTGGGATAAAGTTAGGTGAGACCCTCTGGCTGTGGGGTCCAAAGGGCTTTCTATGGTAAACTCTAATCCAGCTAGCTCATCTTCAATCATCGATTGCAAAAACTGCCCCAACTGAAGACTTTTCTTTCTCAATGCGTTCATGCCAACTTCAGCGGTGATTGCAATTCCCGGGGCAGCTCCTGAAAGCGACAACACATTGGGTGTTCCAGCGGAGAATTGATCGATACCTGCTGCTGGGTGATACTGATCTGAAAAGGCAAATGGATCCGCATGCCCAAACCAACCCTGTATCGGATTTTTTACATGGGGCATCAGTGATTCATCTAAATACATCATCGATGGAGCGCCAGGCCCTCCATTTAAGTATTTATAAGTACAACCTACAGCAGCAAGTGTTCCTGTATCCATTAAAGGAGTTTCCACAGCACCAAGGGCATGACTCAAATCCCACACAATAATACTTTGGTGGTCCAACGCCCACTGATTGAGTTCTGCAACGGGGTAGAGGTACGCGCTTTGATAACTCACCCAGCTCAGACAATAGATGCCCGGGTAGTGCTGCATCGCCTCTTTTAGTTGTTGTACGTCGGCACTTCGGTTGGTTGGATAGTTCACTCGGTGAAGGGGTAGATTAAATCCTTCTAGTATATAGCGATCTGTGGGAAAATTCAGCGAATCCACACCCAGTTGTTTGGGGTACAGCCCGCTGTGCACTAGGCCATGAATGATTTGATATAAATGCACTGAGGTGGATTCGCCCACTTTGATGTTCGCTGCTGGGGATTCAGTAATCTTGGCCAGATCCCTAGCTATCGAGGCGCCCAGGGCCAACCAATGCTTGTTCCAGGATCCGATTAATCCTCGACCCCACTGTTGGGTGACAGCCTCCTCCATCGCTTTCTGAGCGGTCAGTGGGAGCCTTCCCAATGAATTACCGTCGAGATAAATGGCGTTGTCTGGTTCAAAAAATCTTTTTCTGTAGGCGCTTAACGGATCTTCAAGATCTTTTTGAGCGGCTTGATCTAACCATTTTTTCATCTTTATTGCGGTAGGGTTTCCCTTATTTTTTCGACCCAAGCTTGGTACATGGAAGGACCTGGGTGTAGTCCATCAGGTGCGATCCAATCTGACTGAGCGCTATTTCTTCTCGAGATCGGTGTGATATCGATCCAGTTTAAGCCATGAGCGCTTGCCTCTTGATACATGGCTTCATTGTATTGGTCAATTTGTTGGGCGATCAGGGTTTTATCCCTGGATTGGGCAAATGGTGTGACGCCCCAATCGGGAATGGACACCAAAAAAACTTGGTCTTTGCGGTCGCCGGCATAGCCCATCGCTCTTTGAATTAAACCGTTGAGTTCCCTGCGGTACGGCTCAATGGCTCGACCTCTGTATTGGTTATTTACCCCAATCAGCAGCGAAACCCGATCATAGGGCAAGGCGAGATCGGCCTCATTGAGCGCTTGGTTGAGTTCATCGGTGGTCCAGCCCGTTTTAGCGATTGTGGTCGTTGTCCATTCGGTACCATGGGCGGACCAACCCTTGGCCAGTTGAGTGGTCCATCGCTGATCGAATGAAACAGACTCACCTATGGTATAGCTGTCCCCTAGGGCTAGATAACGCCGGGGTTTTTCCGCGTTGAGCAACCACACCAGCGCATCGGGTAATCGCCTGGCCCAATCCTGCTCGGTATGTGCTCCTTTGGGTTCATAGCGGGTCTGCCAATGGCGCGGTCCATATCCTTTTGCGGCCAAGACCTCGTCTACCTGGGTTTGCCACGCCGGATACATGGCGTCTAGGGTTTGGTAGCCCGT
>JBEAQS010000119.1:0-4402 GCA_041163765.1 Bacteroidota bacterium
ATGTAGCCGACAATTCCACACATAAGTTAAGGTTTGGTAGGTTATTGATTTGGGGTGTAATACACTTCTAGTTGCAATCTGCGGTCTTGGGGGACCGCAGTAGATGGGCCGTAAAGCACGGTGCCTAGGGGGGTCATCACCGACATGCGGTGGATCTTTTTAGTGCCTTGAGCGGTCTTGATTGGGGTGACATCCGTATAGCGGAAATCGGGTGTAACCGTCAACGCTAAGGGAGCATTGACCGAGTCGCGCAATACCAAATTGTTCAGGTAATCCGTAACCCTAAAACTGTACTTGACCAAACCGTCAGTACCCTCTTGACGCAATCCATTAAAATTGGGATAAGCGCCCAAGGCGGTATTCACTTGCCCTTGATCATAGGCCGGGTTAAATATAATTTGGTTTGTCGCCGCATTGTATAGATTTAAACGAGGTGGTTCCTCGCCGTATCCAGCCTGAGTCAGTGTTTCACGGTCGACGTAAAAAGACAAGCGCGCTTCATTGATGATCCATTTGTTGGCCTTGATTTGGGCAATCATATCCGCACCGCCATCAGCGCCGAAAAGCTGTACTTGGGCAAATACCCCATTTCCTCCTTTGAGGTAAATTTTTTGATCCGCTCCAGCGGCTAGTGCCTGATCCAAGGCAGCTGGGTTCTGTCTTTTGATGGTGTTTACGGCATTACCGATGACTCCAGAACTGCCGAGACCTAATACATCCAAGGTGTAAACCCCTTCCTTTCCAGTCTGATTTCCGTCAGCATCCGTTCCGCTGTAGAGGTATTCCACCCGAATTTTGGCCTGGGTTAGATCCAAGAGCATCATCAGGTTATACTGCTCCGGAATACTGATGTGTAATCCGCGGAAATAGTCGGCAAAATTGGATTGACTCAACAAGGGGTCTCTACCCTCTTGATTGAGCAGGTACGTTTGAAAAAAATCTTTATTCAACTCCAACCTAAGCCCTGGAGGCTGTCTATAATCTATCTGAAGGGACTCATCGATTTCTGTATCGGGATCATCTTCGAGGTACTGTACAAATTCCTTGTTGGTGATCGTAGCATTACCGTCGTACAAAACTGTTCCCGTAAAATTGGGGTGAAAGTCTTGATCCGAAAAATATTCGCTGGGTGTGAGGTAGCCGCTTTGAGGATCCAAATCGCTCAAAAAGTACTTTAGTTGACGCACTTGAACCCTAAAGGTAGACTCCTTGTCCCCGTAAATTGAATCCAAAGTGTAGGTTCTTGGGTAGGTATTGGCCAAAAACTCATCGTCCAAATTATCAAAGATTCCATCGGCATCCGTATCCTTTGACAGCGGGTTGGTACCGTTGGCAAGCTCTGCCAAATCATTGACCCCATCGCCATCGGTATCGCTACCCGGATCTAAAGGGTCTATATCAAAAACATCGGGAACCCCATCTGAATCGGAGTCTTTGTCCGACCCTGAAGTAAAAGGCAGGTAAAGAATGACCTTAGTCACCTTCTCCGCTTCATCGACATAACTCCCTGAATCTTCTAGGTTTTGCGAGTAGATACCAAAGACCGGATTTCCCGCACCTGAGGTGAGCCTTACTTGAGTGGCAATTGATGCCTGGGTGGTGCCAAAAATAGGGTCGTTGTAATTACCCAGCTGATATACGCTGAGTTTGTTGGTCATCGCTGCCTGGATTTGCGTCTGAGAAACGTGTACCGGGAAAATTGCTTTTTGGGTATTGAACCCTTCAGCGTTGATTAAAGCCTCATTTTCAATAAAAAGTTCGTCTTCACAGCTGACTAAACCACTGCCCATAAACGCTGCAAAAAGCAAGCCTAGGACCTGTTTGGTGTTCCAATTCATTCGGTTACTTTAGTACTTTGGTGTTGTAAAATCCTGCATAAGCCTCCTCAAATTCATGGAATGGAACGTAAGGAAGAATAGGCTTGTCGAGTGATTCTATATGAGCCAATAAATCTGGATGAATCTCCTCGGTGGCTAATATAACCGCATCCGAATGATCGACGGCGACTTTTAACAGATTATTATAGTCAGGGTGTTCCAAGCAAGCGATCGACGCTTCATCAATACCGTCAAAGGCGATTTTTTTGCGCATGCAGTCGCTTAATGTACCTTCAAAATCCGGCGCATACACCGAAGTGACGATGCGGCTTTCGGCAAACAAAGGCTCATCGGCGTAGTATTTGCGCAAATAAAGCGGCAACAAAGAGGCCATCCATCCGTGAACGTGGATGATGTCTGGAATCCAATTAAGTTTTTTAACGGTCTCTACCACTCCTTTAGCAAAGAAGATGGCTCGTTCATCGTTATCGTCATACATACATCCCTCCACATCTTTGAAGGTGTACTTTCGTTTAAAGTACTCTTCATTGTCGATAAAATACACCTGTATGCGTTCTTTGGGAATCGAAGCCACTTTAATGATCAGCGGCATATCCATATCGTTGACCACCATGTTCATCCCCGACAGGCGAATCACTTCGTGCAGTTGGTGTCTGCGCTCATTGATGATTCCATATTTGGGCATGAAGATTCTGATTTCACCCCCTTTACTATTCACCATCCGCGGAGCCTCGTAGGACATCTGCGAGACAGGGTTTTGGGGTAGGTAGGGCGCTAGCTCTGAAGAGACAAACAAGATCTTTTTACCGTTCATAAGGACGTTATTTTTCGATTCCAACTCGGAAGTGGCAAATTTACAAAAAATATGCGGAATCGCCTTAATTATAGTAAGTTTGCCAGGTGAACCACCCTGAAATTCTTTTGCTGCGCCACCGGATTGAGCTAGCTGATTCACTGGCAAAACACCCTGAATGGGCTCAATGTCTGGGATTTGTCCCCACTATGGGCGCATTACACCAAGGACACTTGGCTTTGGCAGAACGAGCGGCCCGAGAAAACAAAGTGGTTGTCGTCAGTATTTTTGTCAATCCAACCCAATTTAACAACCCCCAAGACCTAGCTCTTTATCCACACACCCTGGATCAAGATATGAAACTTTTAGCCACACTGCTTCCACTAGGCACGCCTATATGGGTGTATGCTCCAAATGCGGAAGATTTGTACGATCAAGCGGTTGTGGCTAGAAGTTTTGACTTCCAAGGGCTAGATACCGTTTTTGAAGGAGCCGACCGACCAGGCCACTTCAATGGAGTGGGCACCGTGGTGTCCCTGCTCTGGAAGGCAGTACCTGCACAACGGGTTTATTTCGGAGAAAAAGATTACCAACAACTCTGTGTCGTGAAAGCGCTTAAGCGCATGGAAAATCACTCCTTAGAGATCATCCCTTGCCCCATTGTGCGCGAATCCAACGGACTGGCGATGAGTTCGAGAAACGAGCGACTAACTGCGGCACAAAGACAACGAGCCGCATGGATTTATCAAACCCTACAAGAGGTGGCTCAACAGGGTAGTGCCTCAGCCCCCAATCGACTTAGTCCCGATGAGCTCAGAAACCTCGTCGCCAAAAAAGCCCAAGAAGCTCCTGATTTTGAGATCGCCTACTTTGACATAGTCCATGAAGGCGGGGTTAATCGAGTCACCCAATGGTCCGCAGGAGCTCGTTACCGAGCCCTAATCGCTGTAGCGTTTCACGGTGTTCGACTCATTGATAATATCGCGCTTTAATTCTTATATTTGCACCATGTTTGTGCACGTAGTAAAATCCAAAATCCACCGCGTTAAAGTCACTGGAGCCGACTTGAATTACATCGGAAGCATCACCATTGACGAAGACCTGATGGATGCCGCCAATATTATTGCTGGCGAAAAAATTCAAGTGGTCAACAACTCTAACGGAGAACGTTTAGAAACTTATGTGATCCCCGGTCCTCGCCAAAGTGGAGAAATCACCCTAAACGGTGCCGCAGCGCGCAAAGTATCCGTTGGTGATGTATTAATCTTGATCACCTATGCGATGTTGGAGCTGGAGGAAGCCAAGAACTTTAAACCCGCATTGGTCTTTCCAGACGAAGCCACCAACTTACTTCATGCCTAATAAAGGCCCCTCCATAATTGTTTGGATCAAAAGGACAGCCCCTATTGCCTTAGGATTGTTGTTGGTGTTTTTAACTTACCGCCTCACCTCCCCGGAAAACAGATCCGCTATGATGGCTTCGATGCAACAGGTAAACCTCTTTTGGCTGTTGGTTTCTGTGGCTTTAGGTGTAATCAGTCACCTATCAAGAGCCATCCGTTGGAACTATCTACTGGCCCCTATGGGGTATCGCCCCAGCATTATGGCCAATGCCCTGATCATCATGATGGCCTACCTGACCAATTTAGGCATTCCCCGCTCTGGTGAACTCCTGCGCGCTACCACCTTAAAGACGTACCAAGGCGTGCCGTTTCAAAAAGGATTTGGCACTATTGTCACCGAGCGCATCATCGATTTGTTGATGCTCTTT
>JBEAQS010000120.1:0-4281 GCA_041163765.1 Bacteroidota bacterium
GGAGGCACTTGTGGTTCGGGAATCTGAACTTCAGAGGCGTCCCCAAAAAGACTCACCTGGGCTGAATTTAAATTTTCTTGAAATTTAGCCCCATAGCGCATCACTTTTTCTAAAAAGGTAACCCCTTCATCCACCGCATCGAAATACTGTGCGCGATGTACCCCGCCAAAGGAGTCAAATCCACCGGCATAAGCTAGGTTTTCAAAGGCTTTTTTATTGGCCGCCCGAAGGTCAATCCGCTTGGCTAAATCAAACACCGAGCGGAAGGGACCGTTGTTTTTGCGCTCCTCTACGATGGTTTCCACGGCGGCGCGCCCCACCCCTTTGATCGCCCCCATACCAAAACGGATGGCGTTCTGGGCATTTACCGCAAACTTGTAATAGGATTCATTGACATCGGGCCCGAGTACATGGAGCCCCATGCGGCGACACTCCTCCATAAAAAAAGTGACCTGCTTGATGTCATTCATGTTGTTGGACAGTACGGCCGCCATGTACTCGGCGGGATAATGCGCCTTGAGGTAAGCGGTTTGGTAGGCGATATAGGCGTAACAGGTCGAGTGACTTTTGTTAAAGGCATACGAGGCAAATGCCTCCCAGTCCTTCCATATCTTCTCCAATACCTCCGCTGGATGACCTTTCGCTTGACCTCCTTCAATAAACTTGGGTTTCAGCTTCTCCAACAGCGCGAAGATCTTTTTTCCCATCGCTTTGCGCAACACATCGGCCTCACCCTTGGTAAATCCGGCCAAACGCTGGGAGAGCAACATCACCTGCTCTTGGTAGACGGTGATCCCGTAAGTTTCCTTGAGGTTGTCCTCCATTTCAGGAAGGTCGTAGATAATGGGTTCTCGTCCGTGTTTACGGGCGATAAAACTGGGGATATACTCCAATGGCCCTGGGCGATATAGGGCATTCATCGCGATCAAATCGTCAAACACCGTGGGCTTTAGGTCCTTGAGGTGCTTTTGCATCCCGGGGGATTCGTATTGAAAAATACCTACCGTCTCCCCTTTTTGAAATAATTCATACGTCTTTTCATCATCGAGTGGAAAAGAATCAGGATCCAGTGTTATTCCGTGTTTGGCCTGAACAATCTTCACGGTATCCTTGATCAAGGTCAAAGTCTTCAGCCCCAGAAAGTCCATTTTTAAAAGACCTGCACTCTCCACCACCGAGTTGTCAAACTGAGTGACGTATAAATCAGAATCCTTGGCCGTAGCTACCGGTACAAACTTGGTGATATCATCGGGCGTAATAATCACCCCACAGGCGTGAATACCCGTGTTTCTGAGCGAACCCTCCAATACTTGAGCCATGCGCAGCGTTTGGCCTTGAAGATTGGACTGCTTGGACGCGTCGATCAGCTCCAGCGCATTGGTGTACTCCTCAGAGCGAAATGCCTCTTTGAGCTGTGCCTCAGTACCCGAAAAAATCTTGTCGAGCTTGGACATATTGGGAATCAGCTTGGCCAGGCGATCGGCCTCTGAAAGTGGCAGATCCAATACCCTGGCTGTATCCCGAATAGAAGATTTGGCCGCCATGGTGCCATACGTCACTATCTGGGCCACCTGAGAAGCCCCATACTTTTGTATGACATAATCCATGACTTTCCCCCTGCCTTCATCGTCAAAATCGATATCGATATCCGGCATGGATACCCGATCTGGATTCAGAAAACGCTCAAACAGCAAATCGTATTTAATAGGGTCTATATTGGTGATTTTCAAGCAGTAAGCTACCACGGAGCCCGCGGCTGATCCCCTACCTGGACCCACAGACACCCCCATAGCTCGGGCTTCGCGGATAAAATCCTCTACAATCAAAAAATACCCCGGATATCCGGAGTTGGCGATGATGGAGAGCTCAAAGTCAATGCGCTCCACGATGGGTTCACTCAACGGAGCACCATACCTCAGCGCAGCGCCTTGATAGGTCAAGTGCCGCAAGTAGGCATTTTCTCCGCGTTTACCGCCATCTTGTAGGTCTTCAGCCACCTGAAACTCATCGGGGATAGCAAACTTGGGCAACAATACCTCCCGAGCCAGGTCATAGGCTTCTACTTCCTCGGCAATGTTGACTGTATTGGTGATCGCCTCAGGCACATCCGCAAACAGCGCCGACATTTCCTGGGCAGACTTAAAGTAATACTCATCATTGGGCAACCCATAGCGATAACCCCTTCCTCGCCCAATAGGGGTATCCTTTTTCTCTCCATCTTTGACACACAACAACACGTCATGGGCCTCTGCATCTTTTTGTTGGATGTAAAAGGTATTGTTGGTAGCCACCAGCGGCAAATCATGTTTTTTCGACCACTCAATAAGCACTTCGTTTACCCGGTCTTCATCGGGTTGATGATGTCGATTGAGCTCCAAATACAGATTGGATCCAAAAACTTCCTTCCACCACAAAAGCGCTTGCTCTGCTTGGTTCAGACCTACGTTCAAAATTTTGGCAGGTACCTCCCCATAAAGGTTTCCCGTCAGCACAATCAAACCCTCGCTGTACTGCGCCACCACTTTTTTATCAATTCTGGGCACGTAATAAAATCCTTCGATGTAGGCAATCGAAGACATTTTAATGAGATTTTCGTATCCTTTTTTGTTCTTGGCTAGGAAAACCACCTGATATCCGTTGTCTTTCTGGTTTTTGTTGCTCAAGTCTTCGCAAACCTGAAGCGCGCAACCCAAAATAGGCTTAAGCGGCTTTCGATCGTCCCCGGATTCTGGTTCTTTTGGCAAGCTGCTGTTGTAGTCTTTAACCGCTTTGACAAAATGAAAGGCCCCCATCAAATTACCCGTATCCGTCAATGCGACTGCAGGCATCTGTGCCTGTGCAGCGGCGTTCACCAAATCCTTGATACTCGCCGTGGACTGAAGCACTGAGAATTGACTGTGGTTGTGCAGGTGAACAAAGGGGGTATTGGCCCCGAGTACCCCAGGAGGCTGTGGGGTGTCCAGGTGTGCGGACCCTGAAGCTGCAGCTGTTTTCTTTTGGGCCTGTGCAATCCGCGCAGAGGCCTCTTTAAGGTTTTGGTGGTCGTGTTCTATCGCCGTTACAGGTCCCGTAAATACCTCGCCGAACAATTCAAAATACCCTGCTGGAGCTTTGAGTTCTTCCAGTGAAAAAACGCGTGTTCGGACCAGTTCAAAAAAACAACGGGTGGTAGCGGCAACGTCCGCAGTCGCGTTGTGCGCTTCCTCAAAGGGCGACCCAAATAAGTGGGCGTGAAGTTCTGTAAGCGTAGGTAGTTTAAATCTACCCCCTCTGCCGCCGGGAATCTGACACAACGAGGCGGTTTGTTCCGTACAGGTATCTAATATGGGAAGATCCAACAAGAGATTTTTTTCCTGCAAACGGAAAAATTCAGCTCCGATGATGTTGCAGTCAAACCCAACATTGTGGCCTACAACAAATGAGGTACGGGCTAGTGCCGCTGTAAAACTGGCCAATACCTGCCGGATGGGGACTCCTTCCTCTTTGGCGAGTTCCGTAGAAATTCCATGTATCTGTTGGGATTCAAAGGGAATGTCGAATCCGTCTGGAGCGATCAAAAAATCTTGACGCTCGATCAATTGTCCCAGGTGGTCATGCAACTGCCATGCGATCTGGACACAGCGAGGCCAGTTCTCTACGTCAGAGATCGGTGCCGTCCAGGACTTGGGAAGCCCAGTGGTTTCCGTGTCAAAGATTAAATACATAGCGTTGATTTTGCGAGGGAATAAAATTAAAGAAAACAGACCAACCTCAACCCAGGCGTTTGGAGTACTTATTAACGATTATCCCGGAAAAGGCCGTGGACTAAAAATCAGATGCACCTACTTGGTAATTCTATAAAAAAAGGTATATTTGCACCCGCTTAATTGCAAAAAAGAATTAATAACCCGAGGTCGAGGACCTCAAAAATTAATGTGACATGCCAGTACGTATAAGATTACAAAGACACGGTAAAAAAGGTAAACCATTTTTCTGGATCGTTGCTGCAGACGCACGCGCGAAAAGAGACGGTAAATTCCTAGACAAAATCGGAACCTACAACCCAAACACCAATCCTGCTACCATCGACTTAAATGTAGATTCAGCGGTACAGTGGTTGAACAATGGTGCCCAGCCTTCCGAAACAGCGAAAAGATTACTTTCTTACAAAGGAGCATTATTGAAGCATCACCTTCAAGGTGGTGTGGCTAAAGGCGCTTTAACTCAAGAACAAGCAGACGCTAAGTTTGCTGCTTGGGTTACTGAAAAAGAACAAGCTGTAGCTGGAAAAGTAGCCGGTCT
>JBEAQS010000121.1:0-5046 GCA_041163765.1 Bacteroidota bacterium
AAGCTGTTGATCGCCATCGGCGTGTTCAGCATCGTATTGATGCATTAGACGGCTTAATGGAGGGCAATAACCCAGGGATTTATTGGATCATTTCTAGATTGATGACCTCTTGTTTGGTCAAGGGCCTCCAGTGACCTCTAGGCAAATCTTTTTTGGTCAATCCAGCGTAATACACCCGATCTAAAGCGACGATTTCGTAGCCCAGATGTTCAAATAGGGTAGGGATCATGTTGTGTTTGGAGCTCCAAATCTCTAGGCCGATTTCAGTTTTAGGCTTGTCATCGACATAGGAAATTTCCTGAACCCTTTGCGGAATTCCCTCGATAAGTACCCCTTCGGCTATGGCGTCTAGGTCTGATTTCTTCAGGGGCTTGCTCAGGGTGACTTGATAGATCTTTTTGAGTCCATTTTTTGGTTTGTTGAGCCTTTTGATCAAGGCCTCATCATTGGTAAATAGGACTAATCCCATGGATTTGTTTTCCATTTTACCTACCGGCTTTAAGGGAGACTTGCTGGCGTTACCCACCAGTGAAGTAGCCGATCTAGCGCCTGATTCAGTGCGGGTGGTCAACGGAAAATCCTTGGGTTTGTTCAACAGGATATACTCTCTCTTTATCGGATTCAACAGACGTCCGTCAAAGCGAACTGCGTCATCGATACGCACTTGATAGCCCATTTCGGTCACTACCTGTCCGTTGACGGTCACATTGCCTGAACTGATGTATAAATCCGCTTCTCGACGGGAACACACCCCGGCATTGGCCACGTAGCGGTTCAGTCTGATGATGTTAGGGTCTTTAGGGGGTGATTTAGGAGCTTGTTTTCCGCGAACTACGGGATTACCCGTTCTCGTGGTCGGGGTAAATGATCTGGGCCCGCGAGCACCGGCCGAAGTGTTGGGTGTTCCATCCGCATTTTTTGGGGTGCGGGGGGTGGGTTTAAATTTCATCCCCTTAAGCTTCTCCGCTAGGGTAAGCCCTCGTTGACTTGAATCTGATTTAGGACTTGTCGGCCGTGGACGTGCAGATCCTGTTTCTGCTCCTTGATCACTCCACCTGGGAATACCTGCTTTAGTTTTTGGCGCAGATCCGCTTTTAGGGGCAGTTCCTGCTTGTTTGGGTTTAACCGATGAAGTAAATCCATCGGCTTTTGAACCACTCGTTCTTGGTCCACTTAGCTTTGAGCCGCTAGGTCTAGCGCCAGTTGGTCTGGATGAACTGGGGCGAGCGCTTTTTGGGGCGTCATTTTTTCGGGGAGCAGCCCCAGAAGTATTTCGGGGTTTTGAGGGTCTAGAACCGGCCATAAACGTATTTTGAGGCAAAGATACGCATGTTTATCGCTTTATGTATCCCCTATAGGGCCTAGTTGTTGGACCAGTCGCTCGCCCGCTGCATTTTGGCCTTGATTTGCTCAAAACCTGGCGCGCCTATACTGCCGATGTGGGTGTGGTTAATGTCCCTTTTAGGCGCGTAGGTTCCTTGAGCGATATCGGCCCCCAAACTTTTATACGCATCTCTAAACGGCATCCCTTGAAGTACTAGCTCATTGAGGGTGTCCACACTAAACAGGTAATCGTATTTTGGTTGGTCGGTAATCTGTGCGCTTATTTGGATGTCTTTGAGTCCAAAACGCATCATGTCCAAGCAAGATTTTAGGTTGGCGATGGCTGGAAAAAGCACTTCTTTAAGCAATTGGTATTCCCGGTGGTATCCGCTGGGTAAGTTGTTCGTCAACAGTGTTATGGTGTTGGGGAGCGCTTGAAGCAAGGCGGATTTGCCGCGAATCAATTCAAACACATCAGGATTTTTTTTGTGGGGCATGATGCTCGATCCAGTGGTGAGCTGGTCAGGAAAACTGATAAATCCAAAGTCCTGACCCATGTACAAACAGATGTCCATGGCCAAACGGCCCAAGGTGCCTCCGAGTGAGGCCAAGGCATAGCCCACGGCTTTTTCTGTTTTCCCACGGCCCATCTGCGCAGCTACTACATTGTATTTCAGCGTTGAAAAGCCCAATTCACGGGTCGTCATCTCCCGATCAATAGGGAACGAGGATCCATATCCCGCAGCGGAACCTAAGGGATTTTGATCGGTGGTTTTGTAGGCGGCATGTGCGAGATATAGATCATCGACCAACCCCTCTGCGTAGGCTGAGAACCAAAGCCCAAAGGAAGAAGGCATAGCGACCTGGAGGTGCGTATATCCAGGCATCAGGGTGTTTTTGTGATTTTCAGCCAGATCCATCAACAGGTCAAACAAGGCCAATACCTCCGACTTGATCGCCTCGAGTTCCTGCTTTAAATACAATTGACAGGCCACCAATACTTGGTCATTTCTCGACCTGGCCGCGTGGATTTTTTTACCGGTCTCACCCAGTTCTTGGGTCAACAGATATTCGATTTTGGAGTGTACATCCTCAAATGAATCCTCAATGACAAATTCACCGGCCTCTATGGACTCGCCTATATGGGTCAACGATTTGATCAGCGCTTGGCTTTCCTCCAGGGTGATCAATCCTACGTGAGCCAGCATGGCGGCATGTGCCTTGGATGCCTGAACATCATAGGGGGCAATCAACAGGTCGAGTGTTCTGTCCATCCCCACGGTGAACTGATCTATTTTTTGGTCTGTAGGTTGTCCTTTATCCCAGAGTTTCATGGTCTTGTGGTTTTAAAAAGGGGTTCAGTAATTGAAAATAAATTTCAGGAGCTTCGAGCAACTCATCCAGATAGATAAATTCATCTGCGCTGTGGCTTCGCGTGCTGTCTCCAGGCCCCATTTTTAGAGAAGGGCAACTCAATACCGCTTGGTCAGATAAGGTGGGGCTTCCGTAGGTGGTGCGTCCCAGCGCGCGCCCTGAGAGAACCAGGGGATGCTGAGGATCTATACCTGATGAGTTGAGTCTTAGGGATCTAGGGGTAAGTGTGCAAGGCGCGTCTGCTTGGAGTTGAGCGGCAATTTCCGCATTGGTATAGCACTCATTGACGCGTACATCAACCACTAGATGAAGTTGGGCGGGAACAGCATTGTGTTGCACCCCTGCTTGAATTTGCGTGACGGTTATTTTAACAGGTCCCAATTGGGGAGATACTCGATCAAACCGATAGTTTTTGAACCACTCAAGCACGGGGATGGCACGATAAATAGGATTGTCCTCATTGGGGTGTGCAGCATGTGAGGCGGTACCTTCGACGATACCATCAAAGACAACTAAGCCTTTTTCTGCAATAGCTAGCTGCATTTGTGTGGGTTCACCGACAATGGCCACATCGATAGGTGGGAGGCTGTCGAGCAGACCAACCAGTCCATTGGGACCAGAATTTTCTTCTTCAGCCGTAGCCGCCAGCACCAAATTATGCGTCAAATCGCCCTCGGGATAAAAAGCCATAAATACGGCCATCAAGCTCACCAGAGCACCACCGGCATCATTACTCCCCAAACCGTATAAACGGCCATCCGCCACCTCAGGCCGATACGGATCACGGGTATAGCCTTGGTTGGGCTGAACCGTATCGTGGTGAGAGTTGAGCAATAAAGTGGGTTTTGCCGGGTCAAAATGTAGGTTGGTCGCCCAGATATTGTTGCCTTGACGGTTTGTGGTCACCCCTCTTGAAGTCAACCATTGATGAATCAGCTCCGCAGTTCCTTGTTCTTGACCAGAAAAAGAACGCGTTGCAATCAGCTGTTTGAGCAGCTCAATGGCCTCCAGGGTATATTGTTGGATCAACTCTTTGTTTTTCTCCATGATTAGTGGATGATGGTTGTTCTGGGTTGTTCGGGTTTTTGCAACATGGATTCCGATCCAATTTCGATGTGTCCTACACCAAGTTTGAGCGCGGTAAAACAATTGTTGAGTTTGGGAAGCATGCCTTGGTGAATCACTCCTTGATCGACCAGTTCTTCAAACCTTTGTCGGTTTAATTCGGTCAACAGTGACTCCGGATTGTTGAGGTCTAGGAGGACGCCTTGTTTTTCAAAGCAGTACGTCAACCGAACATCGTAGTGTTCTGTGAGCGCAGCTGCGATAGCCGCGGCTATCGTATCCGCATTAGTATTGAGCAATTGTCCTTTTTTGTCGTGGGTAATGGCGCAGAATACCGGGGTAAACCCCGCCTCCATTATTCCGGTAATCCCGGAGGCATCCACCTGATGAATATCACCAACATAGCCGTAATCCACCGGTGATGGAGTGCGTTTACGCGCTTCAATCACATTGCCGTCTGCACCGGATAGCCCTAAGGCATTTACCCCCAAAGACTGAAGCAAGCTCACGATGCTTTTGTTGGTCCATCCCGCGTACATCATGGTCACCACTTTCAGGCTTTCTGAAGAGGTAACTCGACGACCGTCAATCATGGTGGTGGGAATGCCCAATTGAGCTTCTAAGAGCGAGGCATCTCTCCCACCTCCGTGGACTAAGATTTTTGGGCCTTTTAGGGCGGAAAAATCTTGGAGCAGGGCCTTGAGACGAGCGGTATCCTCTAGGATGCCGCCCCCAATTTTCACGATGTGGACCTGTGGTTTAGGCATGGTTAGGCTTGGAGTATTTGGTGGAGCACATAGAGGGCGGAGTAGGTGCGGTTGTTTGCTTGATCGAGCACTAATGATTGAGCTGAATCAAGCACATCGTCGGCGACTACTACGTTGCGGCGCACAGGCAAGCAATGCATCATTTGGGCTGAGCCCAATTTGGCCAAGTTGACCATCCAACTTGGGTCTGTGTTCAATACAGTTCCGTATGGGTCAGACGCGCTCCAGTTTTTTACGTAAACGAAGTCTGCATCTGCGAGGGCTTCTTGTTGGCTGTGGTAAATGGGGATTCCTCGGGTGAGCTCAGGGTTTAGTTCGTACCCTTTTGGGTGAGCGATGGCTGTAGGGCCGCCCATCAATTGCATCATTTCAACAAATGAGTTGGGAACAGCTTGAGGGAGTGCTCTGGGGTGGGGCGCCCAAGTCAGCACAATTTTGGGTTGAGCGGTTTTTTTGTGTTCTTCTATGGTCATCGCATCGGCCAATGCCTGAAGGGGATGACCTGTGGCACTTTCCA
>JBEAQS010000122.1:0-10847 GCA_041163765.1 Bacteroidota bacterium
TGGATCAGTTGCCCAGCACAAACCAACTTGTTGTCCCGCAACCAAACGCATCCTCCAAACCCATTAATTCGGAAGTAGTTGTGATTAAGCCGCCGAGGAACAGTCAAAACAAACAAAGTCAGCCGCTGTCCACAAATAGTGAACTAACAACTATCCTTTCTGTGTCCGAACAAACACCTGAAAACGTCACTGTTTCGAACCAACTAGAATTGGCGATACATCTGGTAGATAAACGAGCATTGGCGGCAGAGGTGGAGGCAGAACTGATGATTGAACAAGCGATTCATCAGCAAAAAATGCTCGCGACACCAGGAGAAAAAGTAGATCCTTATGGATTGTGGTTGGAAGCAGAGGAATCTATTCAACCGCAGAGGTATTTGCCCGTGATCGACTTATTAAAAACCGGATATGCTTCAGTAAAAACAGCCGTTGCCCTTCAAATAAAATAAAAACCATAAAGATAACACCGATGAAAAAACAGATTTTTATTGCCCTAACCGCTGTATGGCTAAGCGCAGGCTCCGTAATAGCCCAAGAAAAAAAAGGGATTAACGATTATGCCAGCGCCTACAATGCCATCGAACAGGAAGAAAAAGAAGCGCTAAAATCCGCCTTGATGGCGATCAATGAACGATTGGAGAAAAAGTTGATTTCTTCGGAACAAGCCCAATTAGAAAAAGAGAAGTTGGCCGCTTTCCACGCCAAAAACATAGAACTGCGCTGGGCTATTTTAGACAACCAAAAAGCACTGGAGGAACACAGTGTTGCACTGGCTGAGAACAAAGAAGTCGCCTACTCAGATGCCGTGCTCGACCAGAGAAGATCGGAATTGGAAAAAGCAGCGGCAAAAACCCAAGAACGCGCTGATTCGATTAACGCTGTATTTGAGCAAGAACGCGAACGAATCGATCAACGTGAGGATTCAATGGAGCAACGATCTGAGCGATTCCAAGATGATTGGTTTTCCTACCATGGCCCCGGTAGAGTGCGTGTAGCTTGGAAGGACAGAACTACAGATCAACGGGGAAATCAAGGACAAAACTACGTGTACTACAACACCAAGAGGTATGACGGGGCAGTGTTGGCCTTTGGTTTTAACAATGCAGCCAGTGAAGGTCAAGACATCAATGACTTACCCTTTAAATTAGGCGGGTCTGGTTTTGTGGAATTTGGCTATCAAGAAACCGCTAGACTGATTAGAAACAGCAACTTGATCAATATCAATTATGGAGCCACTTTGGTGTGGAATAAACTCAACATCAAAGACAACCAATATTTTGTCAACTATCGGGGACAAGTAGGCCTGGAGCCTTTCCCCTATCCAGTCAACAAAGTTAAATTCCGCACGACTCAACTGGTGTTTCCCGTCCACCTGCAACTGGGTGGAGGAAGAGGGCCTGTGCTCGGAGTCGGTGGTTTCGGCGGATTTACCTTGACACACATGCAAAAAATTAAATACGAACGCCAAGGTGATGACTTGAAAGACAAATTAAAAAATCAGTACAACGTCAACGAATTTGTCTATGGGGTGAGTGGTTATGTATCCATGGGTGATGCTGCGCTATACGCCAAACTCTACCTGTCTCCCCTGTTTAAAAATCAATTGGAGGACCTGCACACCCTATCTCTGGGGTTGAAGTTTGATTTGGACTAAACCTACATGGGTTGTCGGAGTTGGTTAATCTGCTTATATTTAAAGCTATAACCAACTCTGACCTTTCCTCATGGAATTATACGCTCAAGCGCTTAGTTACGCCATTCCTTTTTTCTTGGTGCTTATTGTTTTGGAACAATGGGTAGCCCAACGAAAGGGGCTAGACGTCAATCGAGGTATGGATGTGATCTCGAGTTTGAGTTCTGGGATGACCAACACGCTGAAAAACTTAATGGGGCTCTCTGTTGTGCTCATTTCCTATGGTTGGCTGGTAGACCATATAGCATTAACAAAAGTGACTCCTTCCTGGTGGGTGTATGCATTGGCCTTTTTGGGGATTGATTTTGTCGGGTATTGGAGCCATCGATTCGACCATAAAATCAATGTTTTTTGGAACCGCCATATCGTGCACCACAGCAGCGAGGAATTCAACCTCAGCTGTGCTTTGCGCCAGTCCATCTCAGCGGTAGTCGGGATTTACTTTTTTCTGTATATCCCTATGGCGCTGATCGGTATTCCACAAGAAGTAGTGGCTATTGTGGCGCCCTTACACCTGTTTGCCCAATTTTGGTACCACACCAGGGTGATCGATAAAATGGGCGTGCTGGAGTACATTTTGGTCACCCCATCTCACCACAGGGTACACCATGCAATTAATCCTAGGTACCTGGATAAAAACCTCAGCCAAGTATTTATTTTTTGGGATAAACTATTTGGCACCTTTCAAGAAGAGCTCCCAGAGGATCCGCCGGTGTACGGAGTGATTAAACCCGTGGGGACTTGGAATCCGATTTGGATCAACTACATGCACGCTTGGGCTTTGGCCAAAGACGCCTGGCACACAAAAAACTGGTGGGATAAAGTAAGGCTTTGGTGGATGCCCACAGGATGGCGTCCCAGCGATGTCGCAGAAAAGTATCCGTGGATATTTACCGAAGATCCCAAAACGCAAATCAAATATGAAACATCCCTATCCCGCCCAGAAAAAGTGTGGGCTTGGACTCAGTTGGTGATTCACTTTGGCTTGGTTTTTCACCTGCTGATCGCTTTTGCTCAATTTGAATACACCCAGGTGATCAGCTACGGGATATTTTTGATGGTCTCTATCCTGGGATATACCGTATTTATGGATAAAAGCAGGTGGGCTCCCCACGCCGAGGCACTTAAATTTGGTTTGGGTATCGCGCTTTTATGGGGGTATCCAACTTGGTTTGGATTGGACCTGATGATCCCCTATGCCTCTTCTGCCATCACGGCCTACCTTTTATTGAGTTTGGCTTTGGCCTTTTATTTCCGTCGTAAAGATTAGTATTCCTGCCAGCCTTTGCCCATCAGAATCTTGGGGGTACATTGCTGGATCCTCCTGAGCTGTGTGGCCGCTTGTTTCGCGCTTTGAAAATGCATCAAATAACTGCGTTGCCTTCCTGGGGTCAACCGGGCAAATGCTTCTGCCAACTCTGGATTTGACGCAAAATAATCTGTCAAAAAAGTGGGATAAGGCGCATTGCGCTGATCTTGAAACTCAATTTTTGCACCACTGATTTCCAGTTTGATGGCTTCTTCTATGAAGGCTAACAAAGCGCTGCCCAATTTATCCGCGTCAGCCAAACTGGTAAACACCAGATATCGAGCAGCTTGACTATTGGGTCCCGGTTTAACCAGCAAACCTCTAGGGTCAGTGAGTAACGCCCCCTTAAAAAATGAAACCACTACCTTGTCTTTTAGGGCGGACAACATCAACACATTTTTCCCGTTTATGGTGTAACACGGAGCGCCCCATTTGAGGTGCTCTACCAAATCAGTGGTTAAAATCACTGAGCGGAGCGCTGTCAACACCCCATTCCAAGGAACTACCTTACACGAAGGAGTTCCCATCAGCGGACATCGCCCACATCCTTGATCAAAATAAATATCTGCACCCATGAATAATTAATCAGGTAACTAAAGCTACCAAAAAACAAACAAGCAGCTAAAGATATTTTAATACATTTGACTGAATTCACTTGATTTTTGATGAAAAACACACTGTTTTTACCGCTTTTTCTCCTGTTTAGCGCGATTTCTTTACAAGCCCAGTCCAGGTTTGAATTCTGGCCTCAAGGCCACATCAATGTGCTGGCTGACTTTGAAGGTGGCGTTTATGTAACCATGGGTGGACCTAGTTTTACCCTAGTAAAAAAAGAAAAGCTGCAAGCAGGAGTTCATTTTGCTCCCTCGCTGAGGATCAAACCCAGTGCGCCAGAGGGCAGAGAAATAATGCCGCTACAAGGACTTGGATTTTTTGTGATTGACCCCGACAAAAAGGTAAGATACAACCTGATCAACTACTACGATAGTCCGGCAAAAAAATGGACAACAGCTCTAGGGATTGGTTTTTATTTTAACGCTAAGTAACATGAAGCAGGGAATTCCAGAGGTAGAGTTTAGAAAACTTGTCCGCAGTATAGCTTGGTTAGGTGTTTATCTCCTGGGGGCCATCAGCACTTTATTTTTGGGGCTTTTTGTTTTCATGACCCAAAAGCCATCCCCATCTATTCCAGCACCAACCGCACCAGTACAAGTGGCTGAGTTGTCCATCGCTGATCAAATTGCTCAAAGCGGAGACGCCCAACTTCAAGACGGATACGCTTTTTTTGTGCATACAGATGAAACGCTGGGCCCACAACAAGAAAACCCCGCCAGAAGAATCACTGGAAACGGATTAAAATGCAGCTCTTGCCATTTAAATGACGGAACACAGCCGTTTGGACTTCCTGTAAACGGTGTGTCACAACGCTTCCCCCAATACCGCGGAAGAGAGGATAAAATAGGCACCCTAGCCGAGCGGGTCAACGGTTGTTTTGCGCGCAGCATGAATGGGAAAGCGCTGGATACCGCTCAATATGAGATGAAAGCCATCATATCGTATATCGATTGGTTAGACCTGAATCAAGGGGGAACCGAGGCGCAAAAAGTAAAGGGGTTAAAGCCGATTGAGCTGCCGAACCGCGCAGTGGATTTGGCTCATGGAAAAGAAGTGTACGATCGAGCCTGCGCGCTCTGCCATCAAGGGAATGGGCTTGGATTAAAAAATCCAGGTGCGATCAGTTATACCTATCCCCCGCTCTGGGGTCCGGATGCCTATAACAACGGTGCTGGGATGAACCGGGTCATTACCGCTGCCCAATTCATCAAAAACAATATGCCTTTTGGAATCAACTACGAGAACCCCACCTTAACCGATGAAGAGGCCTACGATGTAGCCGGGTATATCAACCAACAACCCAGGCCTCAAAAATCCAACCTGGAACAGGACTTTCCCAATTTGGTCAAAAAACCAGTCTCCACACCCTATCCGCCCTACCTAGATCCTTTTCCCCAAAGTCAACACCAAATGGGTCCTTACCCAGAGATCATCGCCTACTACGCGGAGAAATATCAAGAGGTCAAGAAAAATTAAATCGTTTACTCAAATAATTTAGGGACAAACTCTCTGAGGTAGATGCGCCAATTGCGCCATATGTGTCCGCCCTCAGATTCTCTGTAGACATAAGGCATCCCCAAGGCATCGAGTTTTTGTCGAAAATCGACATTGGCCTGGTAGAGAAAGTCGGTTTTGCCAATGGCGATCCAATACAAAGCTGTTCCGTTTGCTTTTTGCACCTCTAGCGTCTGATCTATGTTCTGGTACACGCCAGCAGCATCTTGATCCGCCCTGGGCATAATGGCCGCAGAAAAAAGTCCCACATAGTCGTAGGTGTTGGGATAAAGACGTGAGATGTGCATGGCGTGAAATCCACCCATGGACAGACCGGCAATGGCGCGGTGTGCTTTGTCTTTTTTTACCCGGTACTGGGACTCAACGAAATGGACAATGTCTGGAAAAGAAGCCTCATACTGACCATTCATGGTCCCTGGTATCATAAACTGGGGTTTGTAATATCCTTGATGGCCTGCGCCAGGAGCTGCATCTTGGATCACATTGCCATTGGGCATCACGACAATCATCGGTTTCGCTTTACCTTGAGCGATCAAGTTATCCATTATTTGTGTCGTTCGTCCCAGTGTCATCCACGCCTCTTCATCCCCACCAGCCCCGTGCAACAAATACAAAACTGGGTATTCTTGTCCGCTTTGCTCATATCCAGCAGGGGTATAAATAGTCAATCTGCGATCCATTCCAAGACCTGGAGCATCATACCAACGGTGGGCCAATGTGCCGTGGGGCACATCCTGAACAGCATAATCTGCCGCAAAGTCCTGAGCCACTAGAAAAATATTTTTGGTGCTGGCCACATCCCTGATGTAAAAGGGGTTATTCGGATCCGTCGTCTCATAACCATCAACGATCACCGAATAACTGTAAAGTTCTGGGGCCAATGCGGTTGTTTCATACACCCAAAGTCCATGTTGATCTTTAGTCATCAAGGCTTTAATCGGCGCATCCGCTTCACCGTAAGGGGTAGTCACTTTTTCTGTAGGCAAAAAATCCCCCGTTATGCGTACCTCTTGTGCTTGGGGTGCATAAATGCGAAATACCACACTTTGGTCTGATTTCACCTCAGGTGAGTTGATGTTTTGGGCGTTAAACAACGCTTCCTGGGCCTGTATGCCAAGAATGGATAAGAGCGTACAGAGGTAAAAAAGAGTGTATTTCATCGTGGGTAGGTTTACAGTTTTTTCATGTTTTGAATCAGTCGGTAAAAAAATAGAGGAGTAATCAACAGGCCTGCGGAAAAGAACCCAATGGACCAATAGGTTACCGCCCAGCCAAAAAAATCACTGGACATCCAGAGGGTATTGGCCATTAACCAAAAACCGATCAATAAGTGTTCCAAGCGCTGAAATGAATTTTTCGAAACCCCAATCAGGTACAGAGATATCAGAATGGTCGGTAAAGCAAACGTCAAGGAGATTAACTCTAAAACCGGTTTATGCGCTTCAAAATGAAGTGCGCCAAACCAGAAAGCATCTTTGATGATCCAAAGCGGGAAATGCGCGTATTCCAATACTTTATAGCGCGCTGATGTTGCGTTTTCCAATAGGGTAAAAATGGTTAGTCGAATAAAAATAGAAAAAAATGGCTACCCTAATCCGAGGCGGTTGGAAAATCAAAACACAAACTGGTTATTCCACCTCAAAACCGTACTCCCGTTCAACGACGGCAATTCGAAGTTTATAGCTTTGATACCATTGTTTTTTACCCAAAGCTTTAGCGCGTTGATGCAATGCATTGTCCCGCCAATACTTGAGTGATTCCATGTCCTTCCAGTAGGAAATATTGATGCCAAACCCTTCAGGGGTCCTGAAATTTTCTACCCCTAAAAACCCTTCTATACCTTGGATCTCCAAAAATGTGGCTTCATTCATTTCCTCGTATCCAGCCTCGACTGAAGTTCGGATAGAGGTAAATATGGCGCATACATAAGGGGGCTGTGGCGTTTGGCAAATAGACATAAGCAATATTTTGCCTAAATATAATCAAGCCTTGTGGATATATAGCTTAGGCGATAAATTGATTAACTTCACCGGCAAATTCTTCCTCATGGCCGAGAAAAAACCAGCCGCGCTTGTATTCATTTTTATCACGATTCTGATTGACGTTATCGGCCTGGGCATCATCATTCCCATAATCCCCACCCTGATTCAAGAAATTACCGGAGAAGGCATCAGCCAAGCGTCTGTTTATGGGGGCTGGTTATTGTTTGCTTACGCGGGCATGCAATTCTTGTTTGCTCCGATCATCGGAGGATTGAGTGACCAGTTTGGTCGTAGACCCGTGATTTTGGCCTCGTTGTTGGGATTTGGTTTGGACTACGTGGTAGCTGCACTGGCACCCAGCCTCTCTTGGCTGTTTATCGCCCGCATCATAGCGGGAATTACCGGGGCGAGTTTCACCTCAGCCTCCGCCTACATCGCTGATATTTCCACCCCGGACAAAAGAGCACAAAATTTTGGCATGATTGGGGCGGCATTTGGACTGGGATTTATTGTAGGCCCGGTGCTGGGTGGGCTATTGGGTTCCTTCGGCCCGAGGGTTCCTTTTTGGACAGCTGCAGGTTTTAGTTTGGCCAATGCCTTGTATGGTTACTTTGTATTACCCGAATCACTAGCCCCTGAAAAAAGAAGGAAATTTGACTTCAAAAGGGCCAACCCACTGGGCTCTTTCTTAAGGCTCAAAAAATTTCCCGCTATTTTTTCATTGGCGGTATCTATGTTTTTCCTTTACCTCGCAGGTCAGGTGAACCCCAGCATCTGGTCGTACTTCACCATGTTGGAGTTTGGGTTCAATGAGGCTTGGGTAGGCTACTCGTTAGGATTTGTCGGCATCATGGTGGCCCTGGTTCAAGGTGTCTTCATCCGCAAGGTGATCAAAAGACTAGGGGAGTGGAAAACCGTGTTCATCGGCCTGGTGTTTTCCGTTCTAGGGTTGATCTCGTTTGCCTTGGCTTCACAGGCCTGGATGTTGTTTTTACTGATCGTTCCCTTTTCATTTGGCGGATTGGCAGGCCCTGGTCTACAAGGGATCATCTCCAAACAAGTACCCGACAACGAACAGGGAGAGCTTCAAGGATCGATCACTTCACTGATGAGTGTCAGTGCCGTTTTGGCCCCGCCCATCTACACTACCCTCTTTGAATACTTCACCAAAGAACCCACACAACTATTTTTTCCTGGAGCGCCCTTTATCATGTCCGCGCTTTTCTGTTTGCTGTCGGCGATCCTGGTGTTGAGGTCGTATCAAAAACATCATAAGGCTGCTTAAACGGATTAATTTTGGTGTATTTACAGGCAAATGCCTTAATTTTGTGGCACCTAAAAACCCGCAAATATGGCCATTGTTACCCTTAAAGGAAATCCGATTGAAACGGTAGGAACCCTACCCGCTGTGGGCACTAAAGCTCCAGCATTTACATTAACTGCCAAAGACCTAAGTGAAAAAACACTAGCAGATTACGCAGGAAAAAACATTGTGCTCAATATTTTCCCCAGTGTAGACACAGGTACTTGTGCTGCTTCGGTGCGCGCTTTTAACGCTCAAGCTGCTGCCTTAGAAAACACGGTAGTATTGTGTGTGTCTAAAGATTTGCCTTTTGCACAAACCCGTTTTTGTGGGGCTGAAGGCATCGAAAATGTCGCTATGCTGTCCGACTTTAGAGACGGCAATTTTGGCTCAGCTTATGGATTGAGCTTTATCAGCGGCCCATTGGCTCCTTTGCACTCCAGAGCCGTAGTCGTTATCGATGCTCAAGGAACTGTAGTCTATACCGAACAAGTGGGTGAAATTGTGGATGAGCCCAACTACACTGCTGCTTTGGCTGCTTTGTAAATAAATTTCAGCAAACAAAAAGAGGAGGGCTCTGCTGTGCAGAGCCCTCCTCTTTTTATAACCCGTTGAATTTTATACATTACGGAACCTTTAGTTTGCCAATCAAAAGCACATTAATGAGCTAACCAACATATACCTATTGTTTTATGGGCTTTACCTCAACTTCACTCCCAATAGCTTTTAATACGCGCATCACGGTGGTAAATTGAGGTTTTGAATCTTCTGAAAACGCCTTGTAAAGGCTAGGCCTTGTCAAACCAGTCCTTTCGGCGATTTTAGACATACCTATAGCTTTTGCAATATGTCCAATGGCATTTTTCATATCTTCTGCACTACCCTCCTTAATTACCTCATTGATGTATGCTGAGATCATTTCCTCACTATCTAAATAATCAGAGACATCAAATTTTACGGACTTAATCGGTTTTAAACTGTTTTGTTCCATATCATTTTTGCCTTTTTGATATCCATTGACTGAGAAGATTTATCTCCACCGATAAGCAGTAGAATAATTATTCCATCGATTTGCTTGAAGTACATCCTATATCCTTTAGCAAAGTTTATCCTTAACTCGTAAATTCCATCTCCAACATGAGCACAATCTCCAAAATGTTCATCGTACTCTAGCTTTTGAATTCTGTAAAGAATTTTTGCCTTGGCCCTTAAATCATCTAAATTCTTAAGCCACTTGTCAAATTCGTTTGACCTTTCAATAATCAACATACAAATGTATCTAATTGGATACAAATTAGCTGATAAATAATGTGGAAAAACAAAAAATCTATAACCGGAATTAAATAACGGCTACACCGTGTGCAACAACTCCTTTTGAATGATTTCTTCTAGGGTGTGCTTGGGCAAAGCGCCTGCTTGCATCATGGGTTGTTTGTCCATAGGGATAAACAAAATACTGGGAATGCTGCGGATTTGGAAAACGGAGGACAATTCCTGTTCCACTTCTGTGTCCACTTTGTAGATCGTGATTTCGGGATGTTCATCGCTTAGTTCCTCTAAAATCGGGGCCACCATTTTACAGGGACCACACCAATCTGCGTAAAAATCGATAATGGCTGGTTTTTTTCCTTTGTATTCCCAGGTTTGGTGGGTGGTGTAATCAAAGATTTCTTCTTTGAATAACTGTGTGGTCAATTTAACTGTAGGCATCGCTGAATCATTTTAAGGCAAATTTACCCCAGGTCAACAAGACAGCGTGTAACTCAAGTTTCCTTGACTCCAAGAAATATATCCAGATACATCGATAGAATAATTGCAGATATTTGCCTGAGAAATATTTGAGATGCCTATTATACCCGCCCAAAGAAAGCACAGTGCCGCCCTGGCGCCTCTAGCTAAAGCTTCCTTTTTAAACGCCCATGGCCACAGTGCCGCTCCTTCCATCATCGAAGAGTTTGTGGCGAGAAATTACCAAGAGAAGGCGCTGGGAGATTCTATAGAACTCGACAAAAACACCTACTTCATCTCGGTGGATCAAGAACGGATTACCGGCTACTCAAATCTGGTGGTTGATCAGCCCAACACCTACCTGCCTGGAAAAAAAGTAGCCTTACTCGACCGTCTTTACCTGGATCCTGAATATTTTGGTCAAGGAATAGCTCAAGCTCTGTTGGCACACAACAAACAGTATGCCTTGGATCAGGGATGCGTGGGCATTTGGCTCAATGTGTGGACTGAAAATTACAGAGCCTTACGATTTTACCTAAACAATGGATTCCAAAACATCGGTGATACCGCATATAGATTGTCCCCTACCCATGTAAATCCAAATTATGTGATGTACTTGCCCCTGGAAACTGATCCCGATCAAATAAGGATGCGCCCCTTCAAATCCGAAGATGCAGCTGATTTTAAATCGCTGAATATAGA
>JBEAQS010000123.1:0-3115 GCA_041163765.1 Bacteroidota bacterium
GATTGAGTAATTTTCTTCCGTCTCCTGAACTCGCTCGGTACAAGGTGTTTTTTTCTTTGATAACCACCTGCTGGTTTTTGAGCCAGGTGTCTTGAGTCATAGCTCGCTCCACGAGTGCATCTAGGTCAGCTATACCCAAATTTTCTAACACATACACTTGACACCGCGATAAGAGTGCGCTATTTACCTCAAAACTCGGGTTCTCCGTAGTAGCGCCGATCAAAGTGACAGTACCTTTTTCTACCGCCTGGAGTAGGGAATCTTGTTGGGATTTGCTAAAACGGTGAATCTCATCGATAAACAGAATGGGATTTTTGGCGGTAAATAGCCCGGGACTTTTTTGTGCGCGGTCAATGACGTCACGCACTTCTTTCACCCCGCTGTGAATGGCACTTAAGGCAAAGAATGAACGCTTGGTCGTTTGAGCTATGATCTGCGCGATACTGGTTTTTCCCGTACCTGGAGGTCCCCATAAAATCATGGAGGGAATATGATCCCGCAGAATATGTCCCGTCAAGGCACCGTTGGGGCCTAGCAAATGACCCTGACCCACTAAATCTTCCATGTTTTGTGGCCGGAGACGTTCTGCTAGTGGCGTGGTATTCATCCTTTAGGTATTCTTTGGCGTACTACTTCATACAAAATAACCCCACAGGCTACTGATACATTCAAAGAGGCGATTTCTCCCAGTATGGGTAGCGAAGCCTGGTGATCAGTTATTTTCAATACGGCCGGGGATATGCCGGTATCTTCAGCGCCCATGACTAAGGCTATTCCTGGGGTTAAATCTGTCTCGTAAATGGTGCTTGTCGCTTTTTCTGTGGCGGATACTACGTGTATTCCTGAGGACTGAAGATAATATACGGCATCTTTGATATGGTCCACCTTAGCGATAGGTACCGTATACACGGCTCCCGCAGAGGTTTTTACGGTATCTGCATTGACTGGCGCTGCTCCTTTGGACTGGATGATAATCCCATCTACTCCGGTGCAAGAGGCCGTGCGTATCATGGCGCCGAAGTTACGCACATCGGATACCTGATCGAGCACCAAAAACAAGGGGGCTTCTTTCTCAGTACAAACTCGATCTACTAAATCTTCCATGGAAACAAATCCAACAGGCGAGACGGTGGCAATGGCTCCCTGATGATTGCCCTGGCCCAGTTTATTGAGTTTTTCAATGGGAACAAATACCGTGCTGATACCCTTCTGAGCAGCTAGTTTTTTTAAGGAAGTCATCAACGGACCTTCGGCTCCATTTTGCAGGTAGATCTTGTCGATGGACTGGCCTGCTTCAATAGCTTCAATGATGGCGCGAATGCCGTATACGGAGTGTTGCTTAGTTTCGATGGCTTTATTCTTTGAGGCGAAGGTAAAAAAAAACCACCCAATTGGGTGGTTTTCTCTTCTGTTGAATACAGATTAGTTTTGGTCAGTGATGTTTGGGTTGAACAACAACTCGTTGGTTGGTAGTTCATAGGTCAAACGCTCATCGTTGTGGCTAAAGGTTTCTCCTTTGTAGTCTAACCAGTTAGCACCACGAGTTCTGCTTTGTCTTTGTCTCTTCATCAAGAAATAAGATTTGCCTTCTCCAAATAGCTCTAAACGAGTTTGTGTAGAAATCTCTTCCTGTAATGCAGCACCACTCAAAGCATCGATGTACGATACATCAGTGATACGATCAGACAAGTAGTTTTTAAGAGTTGTTTTGGCAGTTGCCTCATCTCCTAATTCTGCAGCGGCTTCTGCTTTTAGCAAGTAGAATTCATCAGAGCGCATGTAGTGTGCATCTGAATCTACGTTTACCTGAGGTCCGCTGAAAGTTCTCCAACCTTTAGCTTGTGCCGTTGTGTTGTAGAATTTGAAAGCAGGTACGTAACCCAATGATTTTCCGGCATATGGGAACTGTGTTTTTCTAATATCATCAGCTCTGAATTTGTCGTATAAGCCAGCGTCCATTCCTTTGTGGTTACCTACAGCAGCGTAGCTATAGCTAAATACATCGATGAATCCCCACCAGGTAAATAGAGATGCTAGTTCTTGAGAAGAGGTCACTGTAACACCCCACATAATAGCTTGGTGAGCGTTTACATCATTGAATCCACCTACAGTGTCATCAGGGCCCAAAACAGTAATCTCAGCTGGGCTCATTTTTCCGTAACCTGCATTGACTACTTTATCTGCATACTCATAAGTTTTCGTCCAGTTGTTCATGGCTCCATACGTATAGGCCAATACCCCACGAACCACATCTTGGTTGAATTCAATTTTGTCTGAACGAACAAATCCATCCAATAAAACTTCAGCCTTTTCTAAGTCAGCTATGGCTTGGTTAAATACTTCACCTACAGTGCTTTTTGGCTGTTCAAGCTGGTCAGACGCAGTATAAATAGGCACTGATGGTCCAGTTAAGTTAGAGATGTCATTGACAAAAAGGTGGTTTAAGTAGAAGTAAGCCCATCCACGTGCTGCCAAAGCTTGACCCATAGTGTGTTTTTGTACACTAGTAGTCAATTCAGCTTGATCACCACCCAAACCATCAATTACCAGGTTAGATAGGTTGATGATGCGGTATAAGAACCTCCAAGGCATGTAGTTAAAGCTGTCATCAGGATTCAGCGTAGTAGTCATTTCTGAAATAGAACGCTGTCTGTTGTAACTTTTACCTAAGTGTGCCATATCCTGAGACAGGATATCTAGGTTCATGTGTTGCAAGTGTACCCCAAAGTCTTCTTGGGCAGTGGTTCCACCGCTACCTCTAGCGTACAATTGTTGATAGATCCCTAAAAGTGTTCCTTTTGCTGCATCAGGGTTAACTGCGACAGCTGCGGAAACCTGCTCTTGTGATAGAGATGCGGTAGGGTAGGTCTCCAAAAATTCCTCTTGACATGATGCCAATAGCACCAAAGAAGAAACTAAGCCAAATATTTTTATGTTTTTCATTGGATTATAATTTAACATTTAAACCAAATACAAGTGTAGATAGTGGGTTGTAGGTATAGATACCTGTTCCTCCAGTGATTGATGTAGAAGGATTGAATCCTTTTCTTTTTGACGCCAACCAAAGGTTGTCACCAGTGATGTATAAATCAGCATTGTCCAAACCTAGTTTGTT
>JBEAQS010000124.1:0-2816 GCA_041163765.1 Bacteroidota bacterium
CACTTCGTTGAGCTCGCTCATGCCTGCTTTAATCGCAAACGCAGAGAGTTGCTTTTGTTTGAGTCCTTGGATCAGTCGTTTTTTCCCCCAGTGTTTTTGGTTGAATTTTCCGCGTACATAATCGCGTGCAAATCGCTCTTCATTCAAAAAATCTTACCGAATCAAATGATCGACAACCGCATCAATAGCCTCGGGAATCATGCGCATACCCCTGAGTTTCTCCACCACTTCGCTGTGGGCTCTTTCCTGATACGCGCAATAGTTTTCCAGTGCTCGCTTGGCTTCAGTTAGGGTGTAAGCCTTGGTTTTTTGGGGGTATGGTTCTTTCTTGATCACGCCCGAATATAGGGTAAAACCGGGCAAAAAAAAAGCGGGGCGCACACCGTGCGCCCCGCTTGGGTCAACAGAGCAATTGCCCTGTTTAGTAAATGGTTTTTCCCTCTGGATTTTTAAATCGGTATTCTAAATACCGGTAAGCATCTCTGGGCTCTATGCGAACCCATCGCTTGTGTTCCAGCCACCACCTCATTCTGATGGAGGGTAAACCTATAGTGAGGTATGCAGCGATAAAAGGATGCAAGTGCAAAACCACTTTATCTTTGGTGCCGCTTTGGAGCAATCGCTCCAGGTCGCCTGTAATTTTGTCGATCAAAACTATCGGAGCTTCCACTTCCTTGCCCGTAATGGTAGGTGCTGGCTCACTGGTTTTGATGTTCATTTCAGGACGTACCCGTTGTCTGGTGATTTGGACCAATCCGAATTTGCTCGGAGGCAAAATTTTATGTTTTGCTCGGTCTTCACTCATTTCTTCTTTCAGGTGTTCATACAGTTGTCTGCGGTGGTCTGGATCAGCCATGTCGATAAAGTCGACTACGATGATTCCGCCCATATCCCTCAGCCTAAGCTGGCGGGCTACTTCTGATGCAGAAGCAAGATTCACTTGAAGCGCAGTGTCTTCTTGTGTTTTGGCTTTGTTGGACCTGTTGCCTGAATTGACATCGATCACGTGAAGTGCCTCGGTGTGTTCAATGACCAAATAAGCTCCTTTTTTCATGGTCGCTGTGCGGCCAAAGGAGGTTTTGATCTGGCGCTCTATCCCAAATTTTTCAAAAATGGGTGAGGGATCTGTATGCAGCTGAACAATTGATTCTTTTTCGGGTGCAATTTCTTGCACGTATTCTTTGATTTCTGAGTACATGGTTTCATCATTCACGTGGATACCCGTGAAGCTGTCGTTAAAGAGGTCTCTTAAAATAGAGGCAGCTCTGTTGAGTTCCACAAGTACCTTGGAAGGATGGGGTGCCTTGTACAATTTTTTGCACATACCTGTCCACTTTTGGAGCAGGTTCTGTAAATCTTTATCTAATTCTGCGACTTTAGTGCCTTCTGCTACCGTTCTGATAATCACCCCAAATCCTTTGGGTTTGATACTTTTTACCAGTTTGGTTAGTCTGTCACGCTCTTCTTTGGATTCAATTTTCTGTGAAACTGAAACTCGATTAGAGAAGGGAACCATAACCAAGTAACGTCCCGCGATGGAGATTTCGGAGCTGATCCGAGGTCCTTTGGTAGAGATGGGTTCTTTGACAATTTGAACCAATATGGATTGATTGGCTTTAAGGGCATCGTTGATGCTTCCTTCTTTTTCAATATCCGGTTCAAGGGGGAATTTTTTTAACAGGTAATCACGACTCTTTCCGGTGCTCACTTCTTTGACAAATTTGAGCATGGTGGACAATTGCGGTCCTAGATCTTGATAGTGTAGAAAGGCGTCTTTCTCATAACCTACATGAACGAATGCGGCGTTGAGTCCTGTAATGGGTTTGCGCACTTTTGCGATAAAAATATCGCCGACAGCAAAGTTATCGCTCTCTTTTTCCGTGTGCAGCTCTACGAGTCTTCCCTCTTTAAGCAGTGCAAAGTCAACAGTATCAGAATTAGATCGAATGACTAATTCTTTTGTTGCCATAATACTATATTATTTCGTTGAAATAAATCAATAATTGTGTTGAAGCGGAATAGTTCCGCCAAAATTCTCTCGGAATTTTTATGTCAAAGAACGCATGAGAAACACGTAAATAACGTGCAAAAAATGAAAAAGTAGTGATTACACTACTTTTTCTTATGGCGGTTAGCTCTCCGGCGCTTCTTGCGCTTGTGTGTAGCTACCTTATGTCTCTTTCTCTTCTTACCACTAGGCATAGATGCTCGTTTTTTGGGTTAATATTATTTTACTTTCACGTTATTTTTTACGCCTTCAACAAACACTTTAGCAGGTTTGAAAGAGGGAATATTATGTGCTGGTATTTTGATGGTGGTGTTTTTGGAAATGTTTCTACCGGTTTTTTCCGCTCTAGTTTTGATGATAAAACTTCCGAAACCTCTTAAAAACACATCCTCACCAGCCTCCAAAGACAATTTCACTTCTTCCATAAAGGCTTCTACGGTTGCTTGTACATCGCCTTTCTCAATACCTAGTTTCTCTGAAATTTTAGTAACAATATCTGCCTTTGTCATGGAGTTAAATTTTATATGTATTCTGTCTTTTTTAGGGTTGCAAATATACAATTTTAAATCATAATTAAAGATAAGCATGTGATAATTTATCGTTGAATCCATTACTTTTGAGCGCATTAGCCTATGGATTTTTCAAAACAACTGCTCAATTGGTATCGTGTTCACCAGAGGGAACTTCCCTGGCGGCAGAATAAAGATCCTTATCGCGTGTGGCTTTCCGAGGTGATGTTGCAACAGACCAGGGTGGCTCAAGCGATGGATTATTTTGAGGCATTTACCCGAGCTTTTCCAACAGTAGC
>JBEAQS010000125.1:0-3439 GCA_041163765.1 Bacteroidota bacterium
CAGATGGTGTAGCGGTAAACCAACCCGCTAAACTAGCAGCTATGGAAGGGCATTATTCAGAGTCAGGCCCGGCAGATTTGTATCTCTTGGGTTGGGTTGACGACAAAAATCAAAAAGTAAGTGGAATAGGAGTGCCTGGAGGATTATCATTTTTGGTTCATCAAGATTTTGATGAGCCAATTAAGGGGCTAAATGCTTTTGATCCAAAAGATAGACCCGGTCAGGTGAATGCAGTATTTCAGTTTTATCACATCATGATATCCATTGGCATGTTCTTGATTGCGTTGACTCTTTACGCGAGTTATTTGTGGTGGAAAGGGACTTTATTCGACAAGAAATGGTTGCTTAACATATTTGTCTTTTCAGTGCTATTGCCGCAAATCGCCAATCAAGTAGGTTGGTTTGCCGCTGAAATGGGAAGGCAGCCATGGATCGTTTATGGGCACTTGAGAACCAGTGAAGGTTTTTCCCAAGAAGTATCCGCCAATCACATTGTTTTTTCATTGGTACTGTTTACGGTAGTGTACAGTCTATTGCTGCTTTTGTTTTTGTATTCCTTGAATAAAAAAATCAAACACGGCCCTGAATCAAACCATACACATCCCAATTTAGTTTAGTTTTTATGGAAACATTTTTAGGTATTGACTATCCTACACTTTGGTATTTAGTGGTTGGATTGCTTTTTTCGGGTTATGCCATTCTTGAAGGTTTTGATTACGGCGCTGGTTCCTGGCATTTGTTTTTTAAAAAAGATCTGAGTCGAAGGATTGCCATCAATGCGATCGGCCCGATTTGGGATGCCAATCAAGTTTGGTTAATCATCGGTGGTGGTGCCCTTTTTGCTGGATTTCCTGTGATGTATGCCACGCTTCTTTCAGCCATGTATGTCCCATTCATGCTTTTTTTGGTCATGCTCGTATTGCGTTCATCGGCCATTAAGTTCAGAAGTGCTGAAGAGATGATTTGGTGGAGAAAAACTTGGGACTATATCTATTTTATTTCCAACGTAAGCATTGCCTTTTTATTGGGTGTTGTTATCGGAAATGTTTTACAAGGGTTTGAATTAGGTGAAAATCACCAGTATTTAGGAGGGGCATTTTTTGAATTTCTCAACCCATATTCGATCATGACGGGCCTCACTACACTATCTCTATTTATGCTTCAAGGAGCTATATTTCTGTTGTTAAAGACCGAGGGGCGTCTTTATGCGAGATTGACTTTTTTACTCAAGAAAGGCATGGTGTTTTTCATCATAGTATTTTCATTTACTTCGCTCTATACCCTAATTTTTATTCCTGGAGTTACCGATAAATTCAAAGAATATCCGGTGTTTTTTGTGCTTCCTATTTTATCGTTTTTATCCGTGGCCAATATCCCAAGATTAGTTTCCAAGAAGAAATATTTCTATGCCCTTGTTTTTTCTTCGCTGACCATGGCTTTTTTATTGATGTTAGTTGCTTTTCAACTCTATCCAGTGCTGCTTCCCTCTAAAATTGATCCAGACTTCAGCGTAACTATATACAATGCGGCCTCCTCTGAAAAATCTTTGGGGATCATGCTCACCATAGTGCTCATCGGTAGTCCATTGTTGGCTAGTTACTTTCTATTTCTCTACAGAACATTTAACGGTAAAGTTGTTCTCGACGATACCAGCTATTAATTATTTAAAGAATTCACCTCAAAAACTATGTCCAAAATTGTCATTCTAGGAGCGGGTATTTCAGGCCATGTAGCTGCGGCACACCTGCGCAGAAAACTATCAAAATCTCATGAAGTGGTTGTGGTTTCACCAAACAGCAATTATCAGTGGATCCCCTCAAATATTTGGGTGGGGACAGGGCGAATGCGATCAAAGTCGGTTCTATTTCCTCTGGCGCCTCTATACAAGAAAAAAGGTATCGAGTTTATACAATCAAAAGTAACTTCATTTTATCCCGAGGGAAGTCCAGGGCACCCAAAACCTTTTGTCGAAGTTGAGGGCGTTGTGGGTGACAACAAAGGTCTAGTTGAAAAAGTTTCTTATGATTACCTTATTAACGCCACAGGTCCAAAGCTTGATTTTGAAGCCACTGAGGGGCTTGTTCCTGGTCAAAATAAAACATATTCCGTGTGCAGTTATTCCCATGCTGAACACGCATGGAAAGGACTTAGTGAATTGATTCAAAAAATGCGGGCTGGTCAAAAAGCAAAAATCCTGATAGGCACAGGTCATGCAAAAGCAACGTGTCAAGGAGCTGCGTTTGAATATATTCTCAATGTGGAGCAAGAATTGAGGAGGCATAATGTCCGTGAAATGGCTGAAATAACCTGGATTTCAAATGAATATGAATTAGGTGATTTTGGTATGGATGGGATGTTGTTGAGCTACAACAACGCCGAGATGAAATCCAGTCAAATGGTTCAAATGATTTTCGAAGACCGGGGCATAAAATGGATTCTCGGTGCTGGAGTAAATAAGGTAGAGGATGGTTTGGCTCATTATGAGACACTCGATGGTGAATTCCACACTCAAGCATTTGATTTTGCCATGCTGATTCCTGTTTTTTCGGGACACGGTTTCAAGGCATACGGAAAAGACGGGGGAGACATCACCGATAAATTGTTCCGCGGATTTATGATTGTTGATGCGGACTATACCCCAAAGAATTACGAGGAATGGTCCGTACAGGATTGGCCGGAGACCTATCAAAACCCCAGTTATAAAAACATCTTTGCTCCTGGAATTGCTTTTGCTCCACCGCACGCCATTTCAAAACCGAGAAAGAGTAAAAACGGCACCGATATTTCGCCTGCACCTCCCAGGACTGGAATGCCCTCTGGTATTACAGCAAAATTGGTAGCAGACAACATCATCGATTCAATCCACCAAGGCGCGGAATCACTTCACCATAAAGGATCATTGGGTAATATGGGAGCGGCTTGTATCGCATCGGCTGGCTATGGAATAGTAAACGGCAGCGGTATCAGTATCACCACCTACCCAATCGTTCCAGATTACCAAAAGTACCCCAACAGTCAAGGAAGACAATTGGGAAAAACATTTGGAGAAATCGGTTTGGCAGGTCACTGGTTAAAACTATTGTTGCATTACACATTTATCTACAAGGCCAAAATGCGTCCATTCTGGTGGCTCATTCCTGAATAATAAAAATATTCCTATGAAAATAACAACGACACAGCGATTCCTCATGATGAATCCATTCATTCAATTTATCAGGCTGATTGTGCTCAGCATAAAAATCATGCTTGTTGTAGCTGGTGGTCATGGGGGCACAAGGGGGTAATATTTATTAGTAATAAAACACCTTTTAACCCTGCCGAGCACCCCCAGGAGCACCCTCGGGAAATGAAAAAACCCGTAAGTCCTTGTTGTATAAGGGTTTACGGGTTTTGAGTGGTGGTACCTCCAGGCTACCAGACCCTTTATCTGGTTTTACTT
>JBEAQS010000126.1:0-23682 GCA_041163765.1 Bacteroidota bacterium
ATCGACCGCGCACAAAAAAGTCCCGGGCTTTTTACGGCCAAAAATCCCATTCTGTTTATCGATGAGATTCACCGTTTTAGCAAATCCCAACAAGATTCCCTACTCCAAGCGGTAGAAAAAGGTACCGTCACCTTGATCGGTGCTACTACGGAGAACCCGAGTTTTGAGGTAAATAGCGCACTGTTATCGCGGTGTCAAGTGTATGTGTTGGAAAATTTGGGTGTAGCTGACCTGGATGCCCTCGTGGAGCGAGCTATGACTCAAGACACCTGGCTCAAAAACCAACAGGTGGTGATTAAAGAAAAAAACACCTTGTACCGAGCGAGTTCAGGAGACGGAAGAAAATTACTCAATCTGTTAGAGCTTTTGGTGCAGAGCAACGGTCAACCGGGACTTGAACTAACCGATGAGTATGTATCCTCACAACTCAAAGCGATGCCGCTTCATTACGATAAATCTGGGGAACAACACTACGATATAGCTTCTGCCCTGATCAAATCGATCCGAGGATCCGATCCAAATGCCTCAGTATACTGGCTAGCCAGAATGATTGAGTCCGGAGAGGATCTCAAATTTATTGCACGCAGATTGGTGATCTTGGCTGCTGAAGACATTGGGCTAGCACAACCGACTGCCTTGGTCATGGCCCAAACCACCTTTGAAGCCGTCACATCCATCGGATATCCAGAATCCAGGATCATACTCAGTCAATGCGTGCTATATCTAGCCACATCACCGAAGAGCAACAGTGCGTATCAAGCGATCAATGAAGCACAGGAATTGGTGCGCAAAACAGGTGACCTACCTGTTCCCATGGCCTTGCGCAACGCACCGACTAAACTGATGAAGGAACTGGGATATGGGAAAGAGTATGATTATGCGCATAATCATACAAACTCATTTGCCCGTATGGACTTTATGCCGGAAGAAATTAAAGGAACCCAACTCTACACCCCTAGGGAAAACTCTAAGGAACAACAAATTGACCAGCAGATGAAAAAGCTTTGGGGAGGCAAATAACCTAAAGCCAATCTTTAAGCGTCCTTAAGTCGTGAATGATGGGACAATGCGTATGGACCTGTTTACCCAATGGATCATAGTGTACTGCCTGCCAGCCCAAGGACAGCGCTCCCAACACATCTGCCTCTAGATGATCTCCTACCATCAAAGCAGATTCTTTCTTGGCTGAAGCGCGCTGTAAAGCGCTTTCAAAAATAAGGGGGTGAGGTTTTTTTACGCCCACACTTTCAGAATCGATCACTTGATCAAAATAGGCCACCAAAGAGGAATGCGCCAACTTTCTAGCTTGCGCCTCCCGAAAGCCGTTGGTGATAATATGCAGGGTATAATTTGGCTTTAAGTAGTCCAACAACTCCAAAGTACCCGGCATTAAATGCGTAAACGTGGTTAATAAATCGATATAGACCTCTGAAGCCTGTTGAATCACCGATTCCCCAACAGAAACATCGAGTTGCTGAAAACTATCCCTCAGCCGCCCTAGGCGAAGCTCTTGTTGACTGATCAAGCCCTGACGATACTGTTCCCAATAAGCTTCGTTAATCGGAGAGTATACCGAGTGAAACACCTGAACATCCACAGGAATCGCCAAGTCAGCCAACAACACCTTAAACGCTTCTGCAGAGTTGCGTTCGAAGTCCCATAGGGTATGGTCTAAATCAAAAAATATATGTTCGACTTCAGGACGCAGCATAAAAGGCTTTTAACTGTGCTATATAAAGTTTTTTCCAATCATACTTTTGAGGACTCCCTAAAAGCTCCATGGAAAAGATCACCCCCATCCAGCCACCTACTTGATGGACATGGGCATACATCGCTTTCATTTTAAGCAAGGCATCCGCCATGCTTTTTTCTTTAAGCAACGCGTAATCTTGTACCGCAAATGGGTAAACCATTATGGGTTGTTGCATCTCTAAATACAAATCATAAAAATGAAATGGAGTGCACGTCCCCGCGCGAAATCCCAAATCATGGGTATATCCCATAGAATAATCTTCGGTGAATCCAGCATCAACCATATCGCGATAGGTCAATGGAATATTTAATCGATTATATCTGGTTTTACAGGAGTCGATGGGTCTGTGCACAATATCTGACAGCACTTTTTTCTCCTCCAGCAACAGCTCAGGGTCATCAAAAGAAGCGTACGAAGCAGCTAGCGCAATCTGGGCATAGTCTCCAACTGACTTGATCAAATGTTGAAAATGACGGTTATACGGAGAAACATTTTTATCGTAGGGGCCATACTTGGCCAATTGAAAGAATACTTTAGGGACTTGCCCCAGTTTTTTATGGGCTTTAAGTACTTCCTCATACAAGTCATAAGGATCTTTTTTTATACCCAGGCCTACCAATACCCTATAGCCCAATCTGCGCATTTTGAAACCCACCAAATCCATGGCGATACCTGAAATCTGGCGCAGAAAACCTCGGTACAAAAACTCATGTGAAGCAGACACATTGAGCATCGAACAGTAGTGATACACTTTTTTGTTTGTGCTAACCACTCCGTACATTTCATGCAACATACCCTGAAACCTCTGGGCCCAAAGGTCTACCACTGGGAGGGTTAAAAATCCGTGGCGCGCCCCCAAACTTTGAGCTGCGGGAAAACGACCATGCTCATCGCTGACATGAGGCAAATACTCCTCATAACGGGTCAACAAATAAAAAGAAGCCGCCAATAGGTCACACGAAATTGGCTCTTGTTCCGCGGTTTGAAAAAAACAAGGGATCCCCCCCCAGTCCACCACTGCCATGGGATAATCCTCAATACCTCCGTCAAAAAGCAAATCGTGGCATTTCATCCACAACCCTGTTCCTAAAGACTGTTTGGTATACGCGAGCTTTGGTCCTGAACTTTCCACAAAAGCTACTCGGTCTGTGGTTAGGGTAAATTTAATCCCAAGAATACGTCCAAAGAACTGTTGGGCTACATAGCGCAGCCTGATGGTAACTTCAGGTGTATAAATGAGTAGATCCTCTGCCATGGTCCCAAAAATAGGGATTTACAACCAATGCTGATCGGCAAAACTCAAGTATTCCTGCTGGGTAATCACCAAGTGATCCAACAACTTAATATCGATTAACTCCACAGCCTTTTTTATTTTTTCTGTGAGTTCTCTGTCTTGAACCGAAGGTTGTAACTGTCCTGAAGGATGGTTGTGGGCCACTACAATAGCCACTGCGTGCCTCTGTAGCGCCTCTTTGAGCAACAATCGAATATCCACATAAGTGGCGGTAATACCTCCCTGACTCAGTCGGTGCATAAACAATAATTTGTGGGCATTATTGAGGTAAAGCACCCAAAACTCTTCGTGGGGCAGGTGGGCTAGCTTGGGCTTGAGCAAGTGATATACTGCCTGACTGCTAGTCAACGCACAACGAGTGATGAATGGATCAAGGGGAATACGGCGACTTAGCTCCATAGCCGCCGCTAGACGCACCGCTTTTACTGTGCCCACCCCTTTAAGACAGACCCAGTCGTTCCAGGGTTGAGTCGCCAAACTGGCCAGTTGGTGATCTGCCGAGGCGAGTATGGATTGAGCTACAGCCAGTGCGGACTGATGTTGTACGCCTGTGCCTAAAATCAACGAGATCAATTCGGCGTTGCTCAACGCTTGCGGCGATTGGGACATCAATCGTTCACGGGGTTGATCTTCTGCAGACCACAGGGACATAGCTTGGCTCATTCCCTAAAAATAAGCCTCTTTAAAACACCGATTATTTTGTTCCGATCAAGGACAGATCTAGACCGCCAAAGTGTCCAGAACTCATCATCAACACCACGGTTTGCGCCAAATCGATCCCATAAAACAACTCCGCTACTTGTTGGGGGGTGGTAAAGACCCTAAGTCCTGGATGATCGAAAGCTTCCGACACGGCGCTTGGCGCCACCTCATCCATTCGTTTGATGGCCAATGCCTCTGGGTCATAAAACACTACTGCTTGATCTGCGCCAGCCAATGTATGGCGATACTCCGGAAGAAAAGCCGGGTTTAGGCTGCTGTAGGTATGCAATTCCAAGGCTACCACCAATTTGTGTTGGGGAAACTGGGCGCGTACAGCAGCGGTCGTCGCTAGCACTTTACTAGGTGCATGAGCAAAGTCTTTATACACAAATCCAGACCCGTGTCGCTTGACCAACTCAAGTCGTTTAGCTGCCCCCTTAAAACTGGCTATGGCGTTGTAGAAATCCAATTCATCAATTCCCATCAGCTGGCATACCCAACGGGCCCCTGCCAAATTGCTGAGATTGTGCGGTCCAAAAACAGATAACGGCATCAAGCCTTCAGGGGTCTCTAAATAAGTTACTCCATCGACTACTTCGTGCTCAGGCAAGGTATAGGGTATTCTTTTGAGGTGTCGGTCAGTTTGCTCGGCTAGAGCCGCTACTTTGGCGTCATCTTGACAATAGACCAAACTGCCTCCTGGAACCATTAAGTCGATGAACTGCCTAAACTGATCGTCGTACGATTCCTGAGTGGGGAACACATTGATGTGGTCCCAGGCGATGCCGCTGATCAGGGCAATATTGGCCTGGTACCAATGAAATTTGGGCCTGCGATCAATCGGCGAAGACAGATACTCGTCCCCTTCGATCAGCATAAATGCATTTTCTGTAGTCAAATGCACCATACGGTCAAAACCTTCCAGCTGTGCCCCCACCAAATAGTCAACCTCCATACCACATTGATGCAAAACGTGTAAAACCATCGAAGTAATTGTGGTCTTTCCATGACTTCCTGCGATCACCACACGTGTTTTGTGTTGTGCGTGGTGGTAAATATATTCCGGATAAGAAAGCACGTTTAGGCCCATTTCCTGGGCGCGCAACAATTCTGGATTGTCGGGTTTGGCGTGCATCCCCAAAATAACAGCATCTATATCTGAGGTCAATCGCTCAGGAAACCACCCCATTTCTGCGGGAAGTATCCCCTGTGCTTTAAGTCGTGTTTTGGAAGGCTCAAAAATCACGTCATCGCTTCCGGAAACTTCAATTCCTTGATGGGCCAAGGCTAGGGCTAAATTGTGCATCGCACTGCCTCCAATGGCAATAAAATGGACTTTTCTCACTGGTGCTTGCTTAGGTGTATGGTTTTCCACAACAGGTCCTTTAAGGCCATCAGCCCCGTTTCTGCTACGGAAGAGAAAAATACGTAAGGAGTATCGCCAAAAACACCGTCTAATTCAGCGGTTAATGCCTCTTGAAGCTCTTGATCCAACATATCGGACTTGGAAATTCCGATTACTCGATCTTTGTCTAAGAGTTCGGGGTTGTATCGACGCAATTCATCCAATAAAATATGGTAATCTTTAGCGATGTCTTTTGCATCTGCAGGGATCAAAAAAAGCAAGGTGGCATTGCGTTCAATATGGCGTAAAAAGTAGTGACCTAACCCTTTTCCCTCGGCCGCCCCTTCGATGATACCTGGGATATCTGCCATAACAAAACTTTGAAAGTCACGGTACCCCACAATCCCTAAATTGGGTTTTAGTGTCGTGAATTCGTAGTCGGCAATTTTAGGTTTAGCTGCGGTGATCACGGACAATAAGGTTGATTTGCCCGCATTGGGATAACCCACTAAACCGACATCGGCTAAAATCTTGAGTTCTAGCGTATAGTAGCCTTCTTTTCCAGGTATTCCCGGCTGGGCATATCGAGGAGTTTGGTTCGTGGATGTGCGAAAATGCCAGTTGCCCAGACCGCCCATACCTCCCTCGAGTAGAATTATTTCTTGACCGTGCTCTGTTATTTCACAGACAAACTCTCCGGTTTCAGCATCTTTGACAACGGTTCCCAGCGGCACGTCTACATAGACGTCTTTTCCATCGGCTCCAAAACTTCTGTTTTTACTCCCGTGCTCACCGTGGGTGGCACTCATGTGCTTGGTGTATTTGTAGTGCAGTAAAGTCCACAGGTTCTTGTCTCCCCGGAGAATGACATGTCCTCCGCGGCCGCCATCTCCCCCATCAGGACCTCCCTTGGCCACAAATTTTTCTCTATGCAGGTGCATAGATCCTTTTCCTCCGTTTCCAGAGGACATATACACTTTTACGTAATCAACAAAATTTCCGTCTGTCATCTATCCTAGGTTGGCGATCACCTCGGCAATGCGCTGTTTCACTTCTTCAATGGCTCCTATACCATCTACCGAATAAAATTTATTTTGCGCTTGGTAGTAGTTCCTAAGCGGTGCTGTTTTCTGGTTGTACTCATCAAATCGCGTACGGATTTTGGTCTCGTCTTGATCATCTGGACGCCCACTTATTTTACCGCGTTCCAACAGACGCACCAATAATTCCTCATCGTGGGCCTCAAGAGCAATGGTAGCGCTAACCGCCATGTTTTTACCGGCCAAAAACGCATCTAACGCCTCGGCTTGTGCGGTTGTTCTGGGGAACCCATCAAAAATAAATCCTTTGGCCTCAGGAGTTTGGTCCACTGCTTCCTCCAGCATATCGATGGTTACCTGGTCGGGCACCAATGCACCTTGATCCATATACGATTGGGCCAATAACCCTAAAGGAGTGCCGTTTTTTATGTGGTGGCGAAACAAATCTCCGGTAGATAAATGCTTTAATCCGTAGGTTTCCTTAAGGAATTCTGCTTGGGTCCCTTTACCAGCGCCGGGCTTACCAAATAGTACAAGTTGAATCATGAGGTGTAGATTAGGCTCAAGGCCTCTATTAACTGGTGGCAAATATACAATTTTGACAGGTGTTTTACGCTTAGGACACGGCCAATCTCGGTTTATATTGTATTTTTGCCCAGAGATCACCAAACCCATGAACTACTTTTCTTCAGACTTCACATTAGGCATTTTAGGCGGAGGACAATTAGGCAAAATGCTCCTACAAGAAACCCGCAAATGGGATGTGACTACCGCGGTTCTCGACCCCAGTGGGGATGCTCCCTGCCGATTATCCACCAACAGGTTTGAAACAGGGGTATTGATGGACGAGGATACGGTTTATCGGTTTGGACAATCAGTTGATGTGCTCACTATTGAAATTGAACACGTCAACCTGAATGCGCTTTATCGATTAGAAGCCGCAGGAGTTCAGGTGATTCCGCCACCTAAATCCTTGGAAATCATCGCCAATAAAGGACGTCAAAAACTTTTCTACAGAGACCATCAAATTCCCACAGCAGATTTTTCCACTTTTGCTTTCACCTCAGAAATCCAAGAATCCATCGATCGCGGGGCCTTGTCTTTTCCCTTTGTGTGGAAAAGCACTCAATTTGGTTATGATGGACAAGGGGTTAAAATTGTGCGCCACTCGGAAGATTTAAAAGGATTGCCTCAAGTAGAATGCATCGCAGAAACGTTAGTTCCTTTTGCCAAGGAGCTAGCTGTAATTGTCTGCCGAAATCATTCGGGCCAAGAAGTCGCTTATCCAGCAGTTGAAATGGAATTCCACCCTGAGGCCAATCAGGTAGAGTATGTCCTATGCCCCGCGCAAATCACCCCGAGCATTCGTGAACAGGCTGAAAAAATCGCTATGGATGTCGCTCGAAAAATCAACCATATCGGACTCCTAGCGGTTGAATTATTTTTGACTCCCGAAGGTGCTATTTTAGTCAATGAGATTGCGCCAAGACCGCACAACAGCGGCCACTTCACCATAGAAGCCAGTGTCACCAATCAATTTGAACAGCACCTTAGAGCGGTATTAAATCTACCCCTGGGAGACACCAGTTCTAAAACCGCTGCTGTTATGGTAAATCTTGTAGGGGATGAAGGAAGCGAAGGTCCTGTTTCATACGAAAACATGGAAAAAATATTGGAACTCCCCGGAGTCACTCCGCACCTATACGGCAAAAAAATAACCAGACCATTTCGCAAAATGGGACACGTGACCATTACTGACCCAGATCCTATAAAAGCTCGCGCAGTGGCACAACAAGTTAAAGAGCTCATCAGGGTTGTGGGCCCCCAACTGATACCTCAACAAAAAAAAACTTTTTGATATGACACAAGTATCCATCGTTATGGGCAGTGACAGCGACCTTCCAATAATGCGCGAAGCAGCCCTCATGCTTGAATCATTTGGTGTAGACTATGAGCTGGATATTGTTTCCGCCCACAGAACACCTGAAAAACTAGTTGACTTTAGCCAGAATGCACACACAAGGGGCATTAAAGTGATCATCGCTGGTGCCGGTGGTGCAGCACATCTACCTGGTATGGTGGCCTCCATGAGCCCACTTCCTGTAATTGGCGTACCTATTAAAAGCAGCAACTCCATCGATGGGTGGGATTCTGTATTATCCATTTTGCAAATGCCCGGCGGAGTACCTGTAGCGACTGTCGCCCTCAACGGAGCAAAAAATGCAGGTATCCTAGCCGCTCAAATTCTGGGCGCTCAACAACCCGAGCTCTTAGAAAAAATAACGGCGTATAAACTTGGCTTAAAACAAGCCGTGCTGGACAAATCTGCCCAACTCAAAAAATAAATTTTATCAACGCTTAATTCTGGTCAGGCGCTATGCGACTCAACCCCTTATTGCAACCTTTTGACACCCTACCCTGGGATCAAATCAAACCCGAAGATTTTCAAGAAGCGCTCCCATTAGCCTTGAAAAAAGCGCGCGAAGAACTAGCTCAGATCGAGCAAAATGAAGCAACCCCAAGCTTTGAGAATACCGTAGAAGCCTTGGAATGGTCGGGTGAACTCTTGGGGAGAATTTCTGGGGCCTTATTCAACCTCAACGCAGCAGAAACCAATTCGGAAATTCAAGCGATCGCGCAAGAAATCGCTCCTGCTTTGAGCGCATTTAAAAATGACTTATTTCTCAACAAAACACTCTTTCAACGCGTAGAGGCTGTGTTTCAAAATCCCCCGAAAAACCTCAGCGAAGAACAAACCATGCTGCTGGAAAAAACCCATAAATCATTTGTGCGCCAGGGAGCCTATTTGAGTGAAGAAAAGCAAGAAGAGCTCAGGAAAATAGACAGTGAACTAGCCGTGAGCCAACTTCAATTTGGTCAAAATCTATTAGCGGACACCCAAGCATATTCCAGGTTATTGACCAGTGAGGAAGAAATCATGGGACTGGACGCAGATTACTTATCAGCAGCGAAACAGCAAGCTGAGGCTCAAGGGAAACAAGGATGGTTGGTCACCCTATCCTACCCGAGCTATATTCCCTTGATGAAATACGCGCAAAACAGATCGATTCGCGAAGAACTATACCGCGCATTTGCCTCCCGAGGACACCAGAAAAACGAACACAACAACGACGTATTGGTATCCAAAATAGCGGAATTAAGACACCAAAGAGCCACGCTGTTAGGCGACGAAAGCCATGCCCACTACACGTTAAATGAGCGAATGGCGCAGAGCCCAGAGGCGGTTGACCGCTTTTTGCGCACATTGCTCGATCGCGCAAAACCTGCCGCTGCTGCAGAATTTAAACAATTGGCCCTTAGAGCGGCTCAAGATGGCCTAGCTGATCTTCAAGCTTGGGATATTTCCTTTTACACGGAACTGCTTAAAAAAGAACAAATATCCCTGGATGATGAAACGCTAAAACCTTATTTTTCTCTGGATCAAGCTTTAGCGGGTGTATTTAAAATTACCGAAAAACTCTTTGGACTTAGCTACGAGAAAACCGATCAAATAGCCGTTTATCATCCTGAGGTTCAGGTGTACAAAGTCCACCATCCACAACGAGGATTTGTCGCCTTTTTGTACCTAGATTTTTTCCCAAGACCCGGAAAAAGAGACGGTGCTTGGATGACCTCCTTTCAATCTCAATATATCAGAGAAACTAAAGTTCAAAGACCTCAAGTCTCTGTGGTGTGTAATTTTACCCGCCCCACTGCAGAAAAACCCTCCCTGTTGAGTTTTAATGAGGTGACTACGTTGTTTCACGAGTTTGGACACGCACTACACGGTATGCTGGCCAATACCAAATACCCCAGTTTATCGGGAACCTCTGTGGTTTGGGATTTTGTAGAACTGCCTAGCCAATGGATGGAAAACTGGTGTTATTTTCCTGAGGCTCTTCAACTTTGGGCTAAAGACTACAGAACTGGCGAGCCACTTCCTCAAGCATCTATTGAAGCCTTACAAAGTGCCAAAAAATTTATGGAAGGATGGGCTACAGTCCGGCAAATCTCTTTCGGTTTACTAGACCTCGCCTGGCATGGATCAGATCCTAAGGGAAAAAGCATCAAAGAAATCGAACAGGGTGTATTTGCCGAAACACAGTTTACGCCCCAGGTATCTGGGACGGCCATGAGCACCTCATTTGCCCACATTTTTCAAGGAGGGTATGCCGCAGGTTATTACTCCTACAAATGGGCAGAGGTCTTGGATGCTGATGCCTTTGAAGCGTTTCTAGAATCCGGCGGACTTGACACAGAAACCGCTCAACGATTTGAACAGCACATCCTCTCACAAGGCGGCACACAAAAAGCTGAAGAGCTGTATCGAAAATTTAGAGGGCGTGATCCAAAGCCTGAAGCTTTGTTGCGCAGGGCTGGATTACTTGACGAGCTGTTTCGCCGATAAATCCATCACACCACCACTGAGATTGATCACATCAAATCCCTGATCCATCAACCATTTAGCTGCCGAGGCACTTCGTTTACCCGATCTACAGTACACATAAACTGGTTGATTCTTGGGTAATTTTGCCGCTTTGGTGGCAAAGCTTGATTGCAACCAATCGATATTCATCGATTTAGGTAGATGTCCTTCTTTATATTCCTGTGCCGTACGCACATCGAGCAAAATCATTTTTTTGGGGGGATCCGCAGCAAAATCGCGAATGGGTAAACTGTTGATCTGTGCTTGTGCACCAAATCCAAACAACAAAGTCAAAAGAGAAAAAACTCGTTTCATCATCATGGGTTAAGGAAGTAAATATACATAATCCCAAAGCATCCAAAGCAACATAGGTAACACAGGCAACCCCTCGACCCAAAAATCAACCCAAACCCGAGGTTGATCTGGGCGGATGCGCTTGAGCACAAAAATGAGCGCTATGGAAGTCCCCACAAAAACGGGAAACCTGTCCGGGGATAATAGACACATGCCCAGACACCAAACAAGCACTCCTACGATTCCCGCTCGTTTAAGTGGCTGCCACCCCCAAAACATGGGCCAGGTTTTTAAATCTTTCGGGTCGGAGGCCATATCTGCGATCTCAAAGGGAATCATCAGTATAAGCACCCAAATAAAATTCAATCCAAAAACATACCCGATCAAAACCGGATCAATTCCCTGACCCAACGCAGGCCAGACAGCTGTACCCCATGCCCAACTCAAGGCCACCCAATAAACTTTCCAACGCCCAACCCCATTGCGAAGATTCGATCGATCCTGGCCCAGAGGCACACCATAAATCAGTACCATAAGAAGTCCCAGCACACCACCCAACTGCTGCGGCCAAGTAAGCTGCCAACCGAAAACACATGTACCCATGAATAAAAACCAGTACCAAAAGCTTCTCAACGCAATGCCAAATTTAAGTACCCAGTAGCCCAGGGCTGTACCCAAGAAGGCTGTGCCCAAAAAAGGGAGTGAAAGCGACGCGCCGAGCATTTGAGCACCAAGCCAGGACAGAGCACAAAAAGCCAAAGCCACGTGTAATTGACTCTTGAGGTATATGTTCACAACTCGATGGGTGAGACTCATAGATACAAAGATAGGAGCCAAAAACTGCCAAAACTTACTGTTTAAAAATAATCGTGTTTGACTAAACAAAAATCCCGTTGATTGTTTCAAAACTTACTAATTTTGGGGGGCATTTTAAGCGCACTCTATGAAACCATATTCTTTTGTTGACAGACATGTTGGCCCAAGGGCAGAACAACTCGATGAGCTATTGCAAACGGTGGGGGCCACTTCGGTGGAACAACTGATTCAAGAGACGATTCCTGCGGATATTCGCCTGAAAAAACCGCTGATTTTACCCGAACCGCTCTCTGAATATGAATACCTCAATCATATTGAGGGTCTTTCTCAAAAGAACAAGAGATTCAAGAACTATATCGGTTTAGGGTACCACCCTACCATTACGCCTTCGCCGATCAAGCGAAATATTTTTGAAAACCCAGGTTGGTATACCGCTTATACCCCTTATCAGGCAGAAATTGCTCAAGGACGTTTAGAGGCTTTACTCAACTACCAGACCATGGTTACTTCACTGACCAACATGGAAATTGCCAATGCTTCTTTACTTGATGAGGGGACTGCGGCCGCTGAGGCCATGACCATGCTTTTTGGGCTTAGGGACAAAGCGTTAAAAACGAGAAACGCAGTAAAATTTTTCGTGGACCAACAAGTGCTCCCCCAAACACTTTCCGTACTGACCACTCGAGCTACCCCTATCGGAATCATCCTAGAAGTAGGGCCCATCGATAGCTTTAGTTACGGGGATGATTACTTTGGTGCTTTGTTGCAGTATCCTGGACAAGAAGGAATCGCCATAGACGGAAAACCATGGGCAGAACGTTGTCAGGCCCATGGTATTATGACCGTGGTTGCCGCTGACCTCATGGCGCTTACCTTGCTGACTCCCCCAGGAAACTGGGGTGTCGATGCTGTGGTCGGCACTTCGCAGCGCTTCGGTGTACCTATGGGGTACGGTGGACCACACGCTGCGTTTCTAGCTACTAAAGAAGCCTATAAAAGAAATATTCCTGGGCGCATTATTGGGGTAACCAAAGATACAGATGGCAACAGAGCGCTTCGCATGGCCCTGCAAACCAGGGAACAACACATCAAAAGAGATAAAGCTACGTCGAACATCTGTACTGCCCAAGTGCTTTTGTCCGTAATGGCGGGAATGTATGGTGTATATCATGGACCAAGCGGTTTAAAAGCCATTGCAGGTCAAATTCACCACAAGGCGCAAGTATTGGCGGAAAGTGCGGCAAAAGCTGGAATAAAAGTCAAGCATCAAGCGTATTTTGACACCATTTGGTTGGAAATACCGGAACATAAAGTACGTCCCATCGCCGAACAATCAGGAGTCAACTTCTATTACACCCAACAAGGTGTGGGTATTGCTGTCAATGAAACCACTTCAGATTCCGACGTAGAAGAAATCCTGGCCATTCTTGGCAAAGCACTGGGTGTATCCATCGCGCGAACTGAACCCACTCGAGCCGCCATCGATGGGGCGATCAGAAGAACATCTGAATTCATGCAAGAAGAGGTATTCAACACATACCACAGTGAAACAGAGTTGATGCGCTACATCAAAAGACTAGAATCGAAAGATCTAGCCTTAAACACTTCCATGATTTCCTTGGGATCATGCACCATGAAACTCAATGCAGCCACGGAAATGATTCCTTTGGGTTGGACGCTTTGGGCGGACATGCACCCATTTGCCCCCTTGGACCAAGTACAAGGCTACCAAGAAATGCTTGAGTCGTTGCGGGGTTATTTAACCGAAATTACTGGGTTTGCAGACACCTCTTTGCAACCAAATTCTGGCGCCCAAGGCGAATATGCCGGATTGATGGTCATCCGGGCTTATCACGCTTCTCGTGGAGATCACCACAGAAATATCTGTCTGATTCCCGCATCAGCGCATGGCACTAATCCAGCTTCCGCCGTCATGGCCGGAATGCAGGTGGTCGTGACCAAAACGGATGAACGCGGAAATATTGATTTAGCTGATCTTGAAGAAAAAGCATTGGCCCACAAAGATCAGTTGGCCGCACTGATGGTCACCTATCCTTCAACCCACGGGGTTTTTGAGTCTTCGATCAGAAAAATCACTGAATTGATCCACGCTTGTGGCGGCCAGGTCTATATGGATGGAGCCAACATGAATGCACAAGTAGGTTTAACCAATCCAGCGACCATCGGAGCAGATGTGTGCCACCTCAACCTACACAAAACATTTGCCATTCCACACGGTGGTGGTGGCCCTGGAGTAGGACCGATCTGCGTAGCTCCTCAGCTGGCTCCATTCCTGCCTTCCAACCCAGTTATTCCAACTGGAGGAAGTCAAGCAACAACAGCTATTTCAGCGGCTCCCTGGGGGTCTGCGCTGGCTTGTTTGATTTCCTATGGATACATTCGTATGTTGGGCTTTGAGGGACTCAAAAAATCGACAGAATACGCTATTCTCAACGCCAACTACATCAAAGCTAGATTGGAGGCCCACTACCCTATTCTCTATACAGGCGAGCTAGGAAGAGCGGCCCACGAGATGATCTTGGATTGCAGAAGTTTCAAAGCCCATGGCATTGAAGTGACCGATATCGCGAAACGTTTGATGGATTACGGTTTCCATGCGCCAACGGTATCTTTCCCCGTTGGAGGAACCATGATGGTCGAACCCACAGAAAGCGAATCCAAAGAAGAATTAGATCGTTTTTGCGACGCGATGATCTCCATCAGACACGAAATTGAGGAAGCAAAAGCCGACGTACCCAATAACCCCCTGAAAAATGCCCCACATACCATGCAGATGGTGACCGGTGATGATTGGAGTTTCCCGTACAGCAGACAAAAAGCAGCATTTCCTCTCTCCTATGTCAGCGAACATAAATTCTGGCCTAGTGTACGCAGAGTAGACGACGCCTACGGAGACAGGAACCTGATTTGTACGTGTGCCCCGATTGAGTCCTATGTAGAAGCATAGGACTCGCCCATTGGGTGATGGATATGAATGCGGTGCATTTTGAAATCAATTTTGTACTTTGCACCACAAACCAACCAACAACATGCGCATTACCATTACCGGAACTGGGAGTCACCTACCTGCCCAGAGTGTAGCCAATACCTCCTTTCTAAACCACGAGTTTTTAGAAATGGACGGGAGTCCTTTTGGAGCTACCAATGAGGTGATTATTGAAAAATTTAGTTCGATTACTGGCATAGAATCCAGAAGATACGCTTTGGATTCAGAGAACACCTCAGACCTAGGAGCCTCAGCAGCTAAAGCAGCTATTGCCGATGCTGGTGTTGATCCTGAAACTTTAGACTACATCATTTTTGCCCATAACTTCGGTGATGTGGCCCACGGACAAGCCCAAAGCGATATGCTGCCGAGTTTGGCCAGTAGGGTGAAACAAACCTTAGGGATTATCAATCCCAACTGTGTGGCTTATGATGTGTTGTTCGGATGCCCTGGATGGGTAGAGGGTGTGATTCAAGCCACGGCCTACATCAAAGCGGGCATGGCCCACAAATGTTTGGTCATCGGGGGGGAAACACTTTCACGGGTATTGGATCCGCACGACAGAGATTCAATGATTTATGCCGATGGCGCTGGGGCCGTTGTTTTAGAAACTACCCAAGATGGAGGCGAAATTCTGGCTCATCAGTCAGCCACCTTTGCCGTAGAAGAAGCAGGTTATTTGTTTTTTGGCGCCTCCTACAAACAAGATATCACCCCAGTAGATCGATACATTAAAATGTACGGTCGAAAAATCTACGAATTTGCCGTTACCCATGTACCCGTGGCCCTACAAAAATGTGTGGAAAAAGCGGGTGTTTCCATTGACCAAGTGCACAAAATTTTCATACACCAGGCCAATGAGAAAATGGACGAAGCAATCGTAAAAAGATTCTACAAATTATACGGACTACCCATGCCTGAAGGAATCATGCCGATGAATATTCAATCATTTGGCAATAGTTCGGTGGCTACCGTACCCACTTTGTTTGATATGGTCAAAAAAGGTCAACTCCCAGGACACCAGCTTGAAAAAGGCAAGGTGTATTTATTTGCCAGTGTAGGAGCGGGTATGAATATCAATGCCTTTGCCTATAGATGCTGATGTACCGCGTATACCCTCACAAACGCTATAACATGACCGAGGCCTTTATGGCCAAACACCTCCCTGTTCCCTGTAACATATTGGACTTAGGGGTAGACAATCCGCTGAGTCAGCGATTGCGCGCTCTGGGATATGAAGTGCAGAACACCTCTGGGCAAGATTTGGACCTCAACCCCGCTGAGGCGCACCAAACAGGATTTGATGCCGTCACTGGTTTTGAAATCCTAGAGCATTTGATCAATCCGATGGGCGTCTTACGAGAAATTAAGTCGAACAAATTAATGGTGAGTATTCCGCTCAGACTTTGGTTTTCTGCAGCGTATCGATCAAAGACAGATCCATGGGACCGTCATTACCACGAGTTTGAAGACTGGCAATTTGATTGGTTGCTAGAAAAATCAGGTTGGACCATCGTTGATCGACTGTACGGCACGCATCCCGTAAAAAAAATAGGTATCCGGCCATTGCTCAGGCTATTTACGCCGCGCTATTACTGGGTATATGCCGTGCGCAACACTGAACTGAATCCCTGATATGGTGTATTCCATAGTCATACCAGCGCATAACGAAGCTGAGCTAATCAGCGACTGCCTGGAAAGTATCGTCCGACAAACCCATTTACCTAAAGAGGTCATTGTCGTCAATGATCAGTCCACGGACCATACGGCCGCAGTAGTTGAAAAATGGACCGAAAAACACACGTGGATTCGCTTGACCGAGACAGAACAGAGGGCCGTTGAGCACTTACCTGGGGGAAAAGTAGTTCAGTGTTTTTACCAAGGATTTAAGCAACTTCAACACCCTTGGGAACTCATCGTAAAACTAGATGCTGATACCGTGATACCTCCTGACTATTTTGCCGTTTTGTCTGAGGCATTTGAAAAAAACCCAACATTGGGTATTGCAGGAGGAATCGCGTATGAACAAGATAAATTTGGTGCCTGGAAGCGATTTCACCCCATGCATGCAGATCATGTCCGAGGTTCATTTAAAACATACAGCAAGGATTGTTTTTCTGCTATAGGCGGATTAAAAATCTCTATGGGGTGGGATACTGTGGACGAGCTATTGGCCAAATTCTACGGTTATGAAACCCAAAGTTTTGAATCGCTTCACGTCAAACACAGAAGACCTATTGGGGCTGCCTACCACAAAAAAGCCAAGGGGATGCAGGGTCAAGCCATGTACCTCATGGGCTATAATTGGTCTATTGTTTTATTTGCCAGCGCTAAACTGGCCGCCAAACAGGGGAATTTCTTCACCTTTTGGGAACACCTATCGGGTTATTACCAAGCGAGCAAAAACAAACTGACTCGTGTGGTCACTCCTGAGCAAGCTCAATTTATTCGGCGATACCGAATGCGCGGTATCCTTAAAGCTTTAAAGCTTTTGAAATAGGCTGACCGGTGGTTCCATTGGGAAAGGCGATTCCCAGCAAAACGGAAATGGTGGGTGCAATATCCGTAATCTGAGTGCGCTCTGCGGTAGCACCTGGTTGTACACCTGCTCCATAAAGCAACAAGGGCGCATGTGTATCATAGATTTCAGGCGACCCATGGGTAGATCCTGTTTTTGAATAACTGATGAATCCAGGTTTATAGACAAACAAAACATCGCCAGACCTGTCTTTGTGATACCCCATCTGTAGAATGGATGGTATTCCAGAGATAAACTGGGTGGATTTCAAGGTACGCGCTGTATAGGCGTGAGCAATATCTGTACGCTCCTGTAAATAATCCGCAAGGGCGGCTTGAACCTCATCCAAGTCTAAGCCCAAACCTTGGATGGCTTTGCGATCTAAGAAAACTTGATTGTTGGAGATATTGGACACCAAACCAGCGCCAAATCGATTTTGAACAAACTGATCAATGCCTTGCTTTACGGCATTGGCCTCCACATAACCCGCTGGGATTTTCTGATCCTGCAAATAGGCAGGCACCGGAATAGCCGCGTGATCGGAGGTTAAAAATAAGGTGTATTGGCCCGTACCCACTTGACGGTCCAATGCTTTGAGCAGCCTGGCTATCTCTAGGTCAAGCCGCAAATAAGTATCTTGAATTTCCTTGGAATCCACGCCGAATTGGTGGCCCACATAATCGGTCGAAGAATAACTTATCGCCAAAAAATCAGGGACCTTATCCTGACCCAAATCTTCTTGTTTTAAGGCCTCTAGGGCAAAATCCGTCAACATACTATTCCCATAAGGAGTAGCGCGCAAGATACCATAACCCCCGTTTTGATTCCAAAGGGCAGGTAAATCATGAGGGAAAACTGGTTTCTGTTCCCCCTTAAATGGGCCTTCATATCCGTTGTCATCGGCCACGGAAAGGTCATACTTCTTTTCATTGTACAACAAATCCCAAGGTTTCTTGTATTGAGCGATACTCTGTTTCGTGTTGTAGTCAGCTACCCACTTAGGCAAATCATCCATGTAATAAGTAGAGGTTACCCAAAGACCTTGTTCACCACCGACAAACCAATAAGCAGCATTGGCCATATGTCCTCCAGGAAGTACCGCTCCTCGGTCTTTCACAGAAATAGAGATCACCTTGGCTTTGTTTTTATAATGCAGTCTTAATTGGTCGGTCATCGTACTGGTCAATAGGCGGTGTGGTGACATTTTACCTTCATCGCTGGATACCCCGACTGATGAGTACTGATCATCGCCAGCACAATAGACCATACTTCCAGAAGCTATATCAAAAAAATCATTCCCGATAATCCCGTGCGTCGCTGGAGTTGTCCCAGTGTACACGGAAGCGTGACCCGGACCGGTAGATGTTGGCGCATAATTAAAATGATGGTTCTTGCCGATGAAACCTCCATGTACCAGCCGTTTAAATCCTCCCTCTGAATACTGATCCCAAAACCGGGTCAAGTAATCGTATCTCATTTGGTCCACCACGACACCAACGACTAATTTTGTGGGTGTTTTCATGGCGGTATTTTCCGTAGCCCTTTGAGCTAAGATCCATGGAGAAACCATAAGAAAAAGATAAAGGGCGATAAAACTGAGGCGATTCTTTGCGTACATGATGCTTAATTGTTTGTTCAAAAATACCAAATCTGTCAGGAGTTTAGCCTTTGTTTCAAGTCAAATCATGGTTAAGTTTTGTATTTTTACCCCTCAGGGTTGACTATGAAACACATCGAAGCTATCGGACTTTATTTCATCATGCTTAAAGAGGTATTTAAAAAACCTACTAAATGGCGCATCATGAAATCGCTGATCAACAAAGAGATTGATGACTTGATTGTCGGCTCACTCGGAATGGTTCTTTTTATCTCTTTCTTCATCGGAGCCGTAGTCACGATACAAACAGCGCTTAATCTTGAAAGCCCGCTGATTCCTAAAACTATGATCGGGTTTGCGGCGAGGCAATCAGTGATCCTTGAATTTGCTCCTACATTTACCTCGATTATCATGGCGGGAAAAATTGGGTCCTACATCACCTCAAGTATTGGATCGATGAGGGTCACCGAACAAATAGACGCCTTGGAAGTGATGGGCATCAACGCTTTAAATTATTTGGTATTCCCCAAAATAATTGCACTTATGATGTATCCTTTTTTAATCTCTATCGCGATGTACATTGGAATTTTTGGCGGATGGACTGCGGGTGTCTTAGGTGGACTAGCTACCTCTGGTGATTTTATCGAAGGATTGCGCATGGATTTCAACTCTTTTCATGTGACCTATGCCTTTATTAAATCCATGGCCTTTGCCTTTATACTAGCTACTGTTCCTTCCTTTCACGGGTTTTACATGAATGGAGGAGCTTTGGAAGTGGGCAAAGCGAGCACTACGTCTTTTGTCTGGACTTCCGTGGTGATTATTTTGACTAATTATGTACTCACTCAACTGATTTTAGGATGATTGAAATAAAACATTTAGTCAAACAATTTTCCGGAAAAAATGTGCTGAATGACATCAGTGCTGTTTTTGAAGATGGCCAGACCAGCTTGATTATTGGACAAAGCGGATCGGGGAAAACGGTATTGATGAAGTGTATGCTCGGTCTCTATGAGGTAGACCAAGGGTGTATTTGTTATGACGGACTAGAGTATCAGCACCTGAGTATCGCTGAGCAAAATGAAATCCGGAAGCAAATAGGGATGGTATTCCAAGGGTCCGCGCTATTTGACTCCATGGATGTCCTGGAAAACGTATTGTTTCCCCTATCGATGTTGCGCAATATGTCTCGATCAGAAATGGAGGATCGAGCTAATCAAGTGCTGAAGAGGGTTAATCTATTGGATGCACACCACAAAATGCCGGCAGAAATTTCCGGGGGTATGCAGAAAAGAGTGGCCATAGCTCGGGCTATTGTCATGAATCCCCGGTACTTGTTTTGCGATGAACCCAACTCCGGACTAGACCCCAAAACGGCTATTCTCATCGATAATTTAATTCAAGAAATTACCCAAGAATACAACATCACTACGGTGATCAATACGCACGACATGAATTCCGTCATGGAAATAGGCGATAAAATCATTTTTTTGAAAAATGGTGTATTGGCCTGGGAAGGCAACAGTGATTTGGTATTTCGCACCGATAACCAAGCAGTTACTGAATTTGTCTATTCCTCTGAATTGTTTAAAAAAGTAAGGGAAGCTACCCGAGCACAATACAAATAGCATGGCGCATATCATCATTACAGGAAGCAGTAGAGGAATCGGTTTGGCTATAGCCAAACAAGCTGCGCAAGAGGGTCACCGGGTTTTAGCGCTTTCTAGGAATGCTGAAACTGTTCGATCGCTTGGACTAGATAATCTGGAAGCCCTGCCCTTTGACATCACTAATCCTCAGAGCTTGGAAGAGGCTGATGCTTGGATCGATAAAAACTGGGGAGGAAAAATTGATGTTCTAATCAACAATGCCGGTGTGTTGACCCACAAACCATTGGCCCAAACCACACTAGAAGATTTTCAATCCGTTTATGCCGTCAATGTATTCGGTCCTGCCCTACTGATGGGACTATGGGCGCCAAAAATGGGAAAACAAGGTCATGTAGTCAATATCAGCTCTATGGGTGGCATCCAAGGCAGTGCGAAATTTGCTGGATTATCCGCCTACAGTTCTAGCAAGGGTGCATTAATCACTTTAACCGAATTACTGGCCGAAGAATACAAGGAAACCGGCCCACATTTCAATGCGCTAGCCCTAGGGGCCGTAGACACTGAAATGTTGCAGCAGGCATTTCCAGGTTACCAAGCCCAGACCTCTGCTGATGAAATGGCAGCCTATGTATTAAATTTCGCTTTAAACAGTGGATCGTTGCTCAATGGCAAGGTCGTCCAAGTATCGAATTCAACGCCCTAATCCAATTGCCCAAACTTACCGGCATAAAAATCCTGCATAGCCTCCTGGAGTTCATGTCTGTGATTCATCACAAAGGGGCCAGAAGCGGCAATAGGTTCATTTAGCGGTTGGCCGCTAAGCAATAATATATGGGCGTTTTGTTCTGCCTGAATACGGAAGTCAGTACCATCGTTATCCATCAGCACAAAATGGCCCTCTGGAGCAGATGAATCTTCCAAGCCGCTTAGGTGTACTGAACCGCTCAACACCAAAAAAGCCGTGTTGTAGTGCACAGGCAAATGGATATCTACCGATGCTCCTTGAGGTAATTCAAGGCGGTACAAATGCATGGGGCTATGGGTTGTGGCTGCGCCTTTCACCCCTTGAAACTCACCGGCAATGACGTGTACATGACCTCCTTGTGGCAGGGTAACCGAAGGGATATCCTCAGCGTCCAAACCTTGGTAACTGGGGGGATCCATCTTGTTTTTAGCCGGAAGATTAACCCATAGTTGCGCCATATGAAATATACCTCCTGCTCGGGCAAATCCCTCTTCGTGGTACTCTTTATGCAATACACCTGAAGCTGCAGTCATCCACTGTACTCCGCCCGGAGATACTATACCGCTGTTTCCTGCAGAATCGTGATGAGCGACCTTGCCTTGAAAGGCGACGGTAACTGTCTCAAAACCGCGATGGGGGTGAACATCTACCCCTCTGGGTGTACTCGTTGGCTCAAAAAAATGAGGCTCATTGTAATCCAAAAAAATAAAGGGATCCATGCGCTTCATGTCCAATCCATGAGTAGAAGGAATAAAATTTTGCACTCGGAATCCGTCGCCGACAAAATGAATCGGGCGCGGTGAAATCACTCGTTCAATACTTCTTTTCATAGAATTGTATTTGGAAAATCTTGGCCCACAAATGTACAAAAAAGCCTAAATTTAGGGGCATGAATTCCTCGTTCGAACACTATATACCGCCGGCAGCGGTACCCTGGGTCCAACAATTGATGGAGGCACATCAGGTAGTCCTTAAAATTGTTCACGAGCGCCAAACCAGACACGGAGATTACAGAAGGTATCCTGATGGCAGACAGCAGATTACCGTCAACGACTCCCTAAACACCTATCAGTTCCTGATCACGCTGGTACACGAAATAGCGCACTTGGTCACCTACGAAAAATACGGGAGAGCTGTGGCGCCACATGGAAAAGAGTGGAAATATACCTTTCAACACCTCATGCTCCCTTTAATCAGGCCCAGTGTTTTTCCAGAGGCTTTATTACCTTACCTCGCTGCCTATTTCAAAAACCCTAAGGCCAGTTCTGATACCGATGCCAGGCTCTCCAAAGCATTGAGCGCTTACAGTCCAAAAAATGACCAACACGAACACCTGAGCGACGTCGCTGTAGGTACGCGATTTATCTATAGAGATACTCGAATTTTTGAAAAAGGGCAGCGTGTGGTGAAGCGCTACCGGTGTATGGAATTGTCAAGCGGAAAGATTTACCTATTTCCACCACATGCGTTAGTCAAACCTGTATCCTAGCTACGCTTGAGACTTATTGGCCAGCTGACCGCAGGCTGCATCGATGTCTTTTCCACGTGAACGACGAACAGTTACAGTGATTCCATGTCGTTCCAGTACTTGAATGTATCGCTCAATAACCTCCGGAGCTGCTTGCCTGAAGGCATCATCTCCTATAGCATTATACTCGATGAGGTTCACCTTAGACGGGGCAAATCGGCAGAAGTCAACCAAGGCATCGATATCTGCTTGTTGGTCGTTGACCCCCTTCCATACCACGTATTCATAGGTCATCCTGCTTTTGGTTTTAGCATACCAATATTCCAGGGCCTCTCTGAGGTCTGTCAAGGGGAAATGTTCTGTAAAGGGCATGATTTTTTTTCGGGTCTCCTCTACAGCGCTGTGCAGAGAAACGGCCAGCTTAAATTTCACTCCCTCATCGGCCATTTTCTTGATCATTTTAGGGATACCCGATGTAGATAACGTGATTCTACGCGGTGACATACCCAAACCTTCCGGAGAGGTTATTTTATCTATCGCAGCCAACACTTGAGGATAATTCATCAAGGGCTCACCCATACCCATAAACACAATATTGGTCAACGGCTTTTGGTGGTATAATCTGCTTTGGCGGTCAATGGCCACCACTTGATCAACAATCTCATCGGCCTGAAGATTGCGCATTCGTTTCAGCTTGGCAGTGGCGCAAAAAGTACAGTTCAGACTACAGCCAACTTGACTGGAAACACAGGCGGTAGTCCTTTTTGACGTGGGAATAAGCACCGACTCCACAATCAAGCCATCGTGCAGTTTAATGGCGTTTTTTATGGTGCCATCTTTGCTTTTTTGCATGGCATCCACGTGGATGTGGTTGATGACAAAATGCTGCTCGAGCAAAGCACGTGTGTCTTTGGACAGATTGGTCATGTCTTCAAAACGGTGTGCGCCTTTTTTCCACAACCATTCGTAGACTTGTTTCCCCCGAAATGATTGATCTCCTTGAGCGATAAAAAAATCGCTCAAGGCAGTCACATCCAGGGACCTAATGTCCTTTTTTTCTTGTGTAG
>JBEAQS010000127.1:0-14871 GCA_041163765.1 Bacteroidota bacterium
ATCGCTTTGTTGAATATTGGTGTATATGTGGTGTAGTTTGTCTATTTGCCCAAGTGCCAAGTGAGGTAAAAGCAGGCTACCTGTAGAGGTACCCACCAATAAATCATAACTCCTACCCTGCTCCTGAATCAGGTATTGGGCAACACCTCCAGCAAATGCTCCCTTGCTTCCACCCCCTGAAATGACCAATGCCCTCATCCTTTAAATGTACGTTCTTTGGGGTAAATCACCAACCCGAAATCCCGAGAATTTGTACCTTAGTGGGGTGAATCATTCCAGTCAAATTTTCCAAACGCCCCTGGTATACCTCAAAGGTGTTGGGCCTCAAAGAGCCAAGGTAATGGCTGAGGTATTTGGTTTGCATACTTTTGTCGATCTCCTTCATTTTTTTCCATTTCGCTATGTCGATAAAACCCAATGGTTGACCATAGCACAACTTCAACCAAATCTGGCTGAAATCCAGATCAAAGGTACCCTAGTACATCTTGAAGAAGTACCCCAAAAACGAGGTTCAAGACTTGTGGGGCATTTTTCAGATGAAACGGGCAGCATGGAATTAGTTTGGTTTAAAGGAACTAAATGGTTGAGACAAAATTTAAAGATCGGTCATCAGTATAGTGTATTCGGTAAAGTTCAGCGTTTTGGTTCCACTTATTCCATGCCTCATCCAGACATGGAGGTTTACCCTCCAGAAAAAGCACAATTTTCCGCTTCAATCAGACCTATTTATCCGAGCAGTGAACGCCTTCAAACAGCACAAATCAGTCAAAAAGTAATCGGAGGTTGGGTGATGGAGCTCCTGCTTCAGTATGGCAAACACCTGGAGGAAACTCTACCGAATTCGTTGATGGAGCATCACGAGTTCATGGGGTTACCCCAAGCGTTATTCCATATTCATTTTCCAAAAAACTTGAATCTCCTGGCCCAAGCCCAAAAAAGACTCAAGTTTGAAGAGCTTTTTTTTATTCAAATGCAGCTATTGCGCAACAAAGCAATTAGACGAAGTAAGGTAAAAGGGTATCCATTCAATCAAGTAGGTCGATACTTCAATGATTTTTATCAGCATCATTTGCCTTTTGAATTGACCAACGCACAAAAAAGGGTTGTTAAAGAAATCAGGTCAGATCTGGGAAGTAATGCTCAAATGAATAGATTGCTCCAAGGAGATGTAGGATCAGGAAAAACTATGGTTGCCGTACTCTGCTTTTTGATGGCCGTAGACAATGGTTTTCAATCGTGTTTGGTGGCGCCTACAGAACTATTGGCACAACAACATTTCAAGGGGATTAGTGATCTGTTGGCCTTTGTAGGTTTACGGGTGGCACTATTAACTGGATCGGTAAAAAATAAGGAGCGTACCACTTTGTTAGCTGATTTAAAAGAAGGTAAAATTCATGTGTTGGTGGGAACTCATGCCTTGTTTGAGGATACGGTGATTTTTAACCATCTAGGCTTGGCGGTGATCGATGAACAACACCGGTTTGGCGTAGCGCAACGAGCAAAACTTTGGCATAAGAATGATATTCCTCCTCATGTTTTGGTGATGACCGCTACGCCCATACCCAGAACATTGGCCATGAGTCTTTACGGTGATTTAGATATTTCTGTCATCGATGAGCTTCCACCTGGCCGTCAAGAAATTAAAACCGTTTGGCGCACAGATGCTCATCGATTGAAGGTATTTGGTTTTTTGAAACAACAGATCGCATTAGGTAGACAGGTGTATGTTGTCTATCCGCTAATCAATGAGTCTCAAGCCATGGATTATAAAGATCTTATGGATGGATACGAGTCGATTGCCCGGGAATTCCCTCTGCCAGAATACCAAGTATCTATTGTACACGGTCAAATGAAATCTGAGGACAAAGCCATTGAAATGGATCGTTTTGTTCGGGGGATTTCACAGATAATGGTGGCTACTACGGTTATAGAAGTAGGTGTCAATGTCCCTAATGCCTCCGTCATGGTGATCGAAAGTGCAGAACGATTTGGGCTTTCGCAGTTACACCAACTCAGGGGACGAGTTGGAAGGGGTGCGGAACAAAGCTATTGCATATTGATGTCCGCAGACCAAATCAGTGAGGATGCTAAGCTTAGACTGCACACCATGACACAAACTAACGATGGATTTACTTTGTCCGAGGTTGATTTAAAACTCAGAGGTCCTGGGGATTTAATGGGTACACAACAGAGCGGGGTTCTTCAATTAAAAATAGCTGATCTGACTAAAGATCAAGAACTACTGAGTTTGGCCAGAAAAGAAGCTATGCGCATTTTGCACGCTGATCCCACTTTATCACAATCAGAACACTTAGTGTTAAAAAAAGCTTTTGAAGCAGTACTTCGACACAAAAATATCTGGAATTACATCAGTTGAACGTCGTAATTTTTAGGTGTTTGAGACTTTAATTGGTCAATCATTTTTTACTTTTACAGACTTTGGATGTACTCATATTTTTACGTCCATCAAACAAATTTTTACTCATAGATTATGGCCAAAACACTTTTTGATAAAGTATGGGACGCGCATGTAGTCCACTCCATAGAAAACGGTCCTGATGTCTTGTTTATCGACAGGCACATGGTACATGAAGTGACCAGTCCGGTTGCATTTCTGGGTTTGAAACAGCGAGGAATTCGCGTTAAATTTCCTGAACGCACTTTTGCCACGGCTGACCACAACACCCCTACCATCAACCAACATTTACCTGTTGAAGATCCACTTTCTGCCAACCAATTGGCGATGTTGGAACAAAATGCCCGTGAACACGGAATCAGTTATTGGGGGTTAGGTCACAAGAAAAATGGAATTGTTCACGTGGTGGGGCCTGAATACGGGATTACATTACCTGGGGCTACCATAGTATGTGGGGATTCACATACTTCCACCCATGGTGCTTTTGGGGCGATTGCCTTTGGAATCGGAACTTCTGAGGTAGAAATGGTTTTGTCCACGCAATGTATCATGCAGCCCAAACCCAAAAGTATGCGCATCAACATTACAGGGTCATTGCAAAAAGGAGTTACTCCTAAAGATGTGGCTTTATATATAATCAGTCAACTATCCACCTCTGGAGCTACGGGTTATTTTGTAGAGTATGCAGGTCCAGTTTTTTCTGAAATGAGTATGGAAGGCCGGATGACTGTATGTAATTTAAGTATTGAGATGGGAGCTCGTGGTGGTATGATCGCTCCAGACCAAAAAACATTTGATTACGTGGCCGGTAGAGAATTTGCCCCCAAAGGTCAAGATTTTGACAAAGCCATGAATTATTGGTCAACATTGTATTCCGATGATCAAGCTTCGTTTGATAAAGAATACACCTTTGATGGGACTACTATTGAACCGATGATCACTTATGGAACTAATCCAGGAATGGGATTGGGTATCAGCCAAAACATCCCATTGGCTCAAAGCCTAGATGGAGGTGTAGCCACGTACAAAAAATCCCTAGGATATATGGATTTTAATGAGGGTGATGCCATGTTGGGTAAAAAAGTAGACTACGTATTTATCGGTAGCTGTACCAATGGCCGTATTGAAGATTTTAGAGCATTTGCCAGCATTGTTAAAGGACGTAAAAAAGCGGATCACGTAACTGCTTGGTTGGTTCCTGGCTCGCATTTAGTAGCTCAGTCCATCAAAGAAGAAGGCCTATTAGCTATTTTCGAGGAAGCTGGTTTTACACTTAGAGAGCCAGGATGTTCTGCTTGTTTAGCTATGAATGAAGATAAAATTCCAGCAGGCAAATACGCTGTGAGCACATCAAACAGAAATTTTGAAGGTAGACAAGGGCCTGGAGCTCGTACCCTACTCGCTTCACCATTAGTCGCTGCTGCAGCTGCTGTAACAGGACACGTAACTGATCCACGTACTTTATTTTAATTGACCACTATGGCATACGAACCTTTCAATACACTTCAATCAAGCGCAGTTCCCCTGCCCATTGAAAACGTAGATACGGATCAAATCATTCCTGCTCGCTTCTTAAAAGCTACGGAACGCAAAGGATTTGGCGATAATCTGTTTAGAGATTGGCGCTACAACAACGACGATACACCAAAGACTGATTTTGTATTAAACAACCCTATTTATCAGGGTAAAATACTCGTTGGAGGTAAAAATTTTGGCTCTGGGTCTTCTCGCGAGCACGCTGCTTGGGCGGTATATGACTACGGATTTAGGTGTGTGGTATCTAGTTTTTTTGCCGATATTTTTAAAAACAACTGTTTGAATATCGGTGTATTACCCGTTCAGGTTACCCCAGAGTTTTTAGCGGAAATATTTGCCGCCATAGAGGCTAACCCACAAGCTACATTTACGGTAGATCTACCTATGCAAAGAATTTCAATCGATTCTTCGGGTTCTGCTTGTAGTTTTGATATCAATGGGTACAAAAAAAACAATATGTTGAACGGGTTTGATGATATTGACTTTTTAATCAGTCAATCGCAACAAATAGATGCATTTGCTGCACAATCTCCCTTGTAATGTCCCCTAGTAAAAAAAGAACGATTGAGATTATGGACACCACCCTAAGGGATGGTGAGCAAACGTCTGGAGTGTCTTTTTCTGTATCTGAAAAAAGTACTTTGGCTCAACTCTTGATCGAAGAACTAGGTGTAGATAGAATTGAAGTAGCCTCTGCCCGAGTTTCCGAAGGTGAGCTTGCAGCTGTACAAGAAATCACCTCTTGGGCGCGCATACAAAACCATCTGCACAAAGTAGAGGTACTCACTTTTGTGGATGGTGGAGTGTCTTTGGATTGGATGGATAAAGCAGGAGCAAAAGTTCAAAATTTATTGACTAAAGGCTCCTTAAACCATCTGACCCATCAGCTGAAAAAAACACCTCAGGAACATTTTTCTGACATCAAATGGACGATAGAACAAGCCCAACTCCGGGGAATACAAACCAATGTATATCTGGAAGATTGGAGTAATGGAATGCGCCACAGCGAGTCTTATGTCTGGGACTATCTAAATTTCTTATCCACACAACCCATCCAAAGGGTACTTTTACCCGATACCCTGGGGGTACTAACACATCGAGAAACATTTAGTTTTTTAGACAGAATCATCCAGAAGTACCCAGATCTTCATTTTGACTTTCACGGGCACAATGACTATGATTTGAGCGTAGCCAATGTGATGGAAGCTATACACGCAGGTGTTCACGGACTCCACCTCACGGTAAATGGAATGGGTGAACGCGCTGGAAATGCCCCATTGGCCAGTGTGATTGCGTGTATCAATGATTTCTTTCCCCAGGTGAAAACCAACATTTACGAAAAGAACCTATTCAAGGTGAGTAAATTGGTTTCCGCCTTTACGGGGATTCCCATACCGGCCAATAAACCCATTGTCGGCGACAATGTATTCACCCAAACAGCGGGTATTCACGCGGATGGTGACGAAAAAAACAACCTCTATTTCAATGATTTATTACCTGAGCGGTTCGGACGAAAACGAAAGTATGCCCTGGGTAAAACTTCTGGCAAGGCCAATATCCTGAAGAATGTACAAGAACTTGGATTGACCCTGAACGATGAAGCGCTTAGAAAAGTAACGGCTCGGATTATTGAACTGGGCGACAAAAAAGAAAAAGTCACTCAAGACGATTTGCCGTACATTATCTCTGATGTATTAGACCACGTGACAGAACAAAAAAGAGTCAAAATTGAGTCGTATGTATTGACCCATGCGAAAGGATTAAATCCAACGGCTACGATATTGTTGCGCATAGACGAACAGACTTTTGAATCCAGTGCCTCTGGAGATGGACAATACGATGCCTTTATCAATGCGTTAAGAGCTGTTTACAAAAAAGAGAAAAAGGCACTCCCTTTATTGGTGGATTACGCGGTGCGTATACCGCCGGGAAGTCATTCAGATGCCTTGTGCGAAACACATATCACCTGGCTTTTGGCAGAAAAAGAATTTACTACACGCGGCTTGGATTCCGACCAAACGGTATCGGCGATTAAAGCCACAGAAAAAATGCTCAATATAATTTAACTATGAATTTAAAAATTGCCTTATTGGCCGGAGATGGTATTGGTCCTGAAGTTATCGACCAAGCAGTAAAAGTATCTGATGCAGTGGCGCGTAAATTCGGCCATCAAATCACTTGGATGCCTGCCCTAACAGGTGCAGCAGCCATCGATGACTGCGGAGAGCCCTACCCTTTGGCTACACACGAAGTGTGTCTTCAAGCAGATGCCGTGTTATTCGGTGCTATTGGTCATCCAAAATACGACAATGACCCATCGGCCAAAGTGAGACCTGAACAAGGGTTGCTCAAAATGCGTAAACAATTGGGTTTATTTGCCAATGTGCGTCCAACCTTTACCTTCCCTTCACTTATCGATAAATCGCCCCTTAAAAGAGAGCGAATTGAAGGAACAGATCTTGTTTTTTTAAGAGAACTGACGGGGGGAATCTATTTTGGGGATAAAGGGCGTACTAATGGGGGAAATACAGCGTTTGATCACTGTGTATACACCCGTGAAGAAGTGCAAAGGCTGGCCAAAAAAGGGTTTGAACTAGCCATGCAACGCTCTAAAAAGTTGTGTTGTGTTGACAAAGCCAATGTACTTGAGACCTCTAGACTTTGGAGAGAAACCGTTCAGGCTATGGAAAAAGATTATCCTGAGGTAACCGTGAGCTACGAATTTGTGGATGCAGTGGCCATGAGATTAGTACAGTGGCCTAACAGCTACGATGTGTTGATTACAGAAAACCTCTTCGGTGATATTTTGACGGATGAAGCATCGGTTATTTCTGGTTCTATGGGGCTCATGCCTTCGGCCTCCATCGGGTTAAAAACATCATTATTTGAACCCATTCACGGATCATATCCTCAAGCAGCAGGCAAAGACATCGCTAACCCACTAGCCACCGTATTGTCAGCAGCTATGATGTTTGAGGATGCATTCCAGCTTAAGACTGAAGCTCAGGCCATCAGAGATGTCGTGAATAAATCATTGGCGGAAGGTGTGGTTACCGAAGATCTATCCGATGGAGGAAAAAGCTATAAAACCTCTGAGGTGGGAGATTGGTTAGCTGCTCATGTGTAAACAAAATAAAACGGCCCTTAAGAGGGCCGTTTTTTGTTACAATAAGTAGTCGGTATGAAGGAAGTTTGAGCCCCTTTCGTCCAATATAGACTTTAAAATTTGATTGTTGTATTCGTTGTCTTTGGAGGCTACAAAGGTGCGGATCGAAAAGGAGCGCAAAGCATCGTGCACGCTTAAGGTGGCTACTGCCGAGTCTTTACGACCTGTAAATGGATACATATCAGGACCTCTTTGGCAGGAAGAATTAAGATTGACACGGCACACTAAATTGACCAAAACATCCACCAGAGGGCTTAATGTTTGAGGATCTTGACCAAAAACACTGACCTGTTGTCCGTAAGGTGACTCGGCCATATCATCGAGTGGTGTTTGAATATCCGTAAAGGGTACGATGGGTACCACTGGACCAAATTGCTCTTCGTGAAATACGCGCATTTGGTGATCTACGGGGAAAAGCACGGCCGGCCAAATAAAATTAGGTGTTCGCTCTCCTCCTTTTGCGTTGAGAATCTGTGCCCCATGGGTAACAGCATCATCGATTAAACCTTGGATATAGTCCGGTTTATCTACCTCGGGAAGCGGGGTTAAAAACACCTTCGGCTCCCAAGGATTGCCAAAAATTAATTCATCTACTATTTTAGAAAATTTTTGATTGAATTCTTCCGCAATATCTTCGTGTACATAGATGATTTTCAACGCTGTGCACCGCTGTCCATTAAAGGATAGACTTCCAGCTACACATTCGGTTACCGCTAAATCTATATCAGCATCAGGTAAAATAATGGCTGGATTTTTGGCTTCAAGTCCTAAAACCAAACGCAATCTATTTTTCTTGGGATGAATTTCTTGGAGTGCATTGGCAGATGTACTGTTTCCGATTAAGGCCAAAACATCGATGAGTCCTGACTTCATCATAGGTGTTGCCAAAGTCCTTCCTCTGCCGAAAACAATGTTGACTACTCCTGGAGGAAAACAACTAGCAAATGCAGCTAATAATGGAGCCATGAGCAATACACCGTATTTTGCCGGTTTAAAGATCACGGTATTACCCATCATAAGCGCAGGGATCAATAAGGCAAATGCCTCATTTAAGGGATAATTATAGGGTCCTAAACAGAGAACAACCCCGAGAGGGCCTCTTCGTATCTGCGCGTACACACCTTCGTGTCTGTGGAAACGAGCCGCATCACGATCCATATTTTTGTATTCCTCAATGGTATCATGGATATAAACAATGGTACGGTCAAATTCTTTTTGAGCATCGGGAAGTGATTTACCGATTTCCCACATAAGTAATTTGACAATTTCTTCCCTTTGTTCAAGCATTAAATCGGTGAATTTCTTCATCGCTTTAATGCGCTTTAAAGGCCTCATTGTAGGCCACAAACCTTTACCTAGATCGTAGGCAGCTCGAGCTGCATGAAGCGCTTCCATCCCAGCCTGTTCATCGATATCAGGAATACTTCCCAAATAGGTTTTATCACCATCTTGGGTCGATGATATAGTTGAGTTTACTTCGATAACCGGACCGTTCCACGTTTTGATTTCACCGCCGACTAAATAGTGATTTAAGTCTAAAGGGTGATTGATGCGAAATGGTTCTGGAATGAATTGACTCATAGGTTGACATTTATACAATTGGTTTCATCGCAGTCATGGAGGCGCGTAATCTTGCTCCTACCTGCTCAACCGGGTGTTGACGAATTATCGCGTTAATAGCTACTAATTTTTGATTAGGCACACTGTTATCGCGGTCTTTACCAAAGGTAGTACCAATTACATCAACATCCATTTTTTGCATAAAGTTTTTGAGTAATGGTTTACATGCGTGATCAAAAAGATAACATCCGTATTCAGCAGTATCGGAGATGACGCGATTCATTTCAAACAACTTCTTGCGCGCAATGGTGTTGGCGATTAACGGTGTTTCGTGTAATGATTCATAATAGGCTGATTCAGCAATAATGCCGGAATCAGTCATAGCTTCAAAGGCCAACTCGACTCCAGCGCGCACCATAGCCACCATCAATACACCTTGATCATAAAATGTTTGTTCACTGATGTGTTCTGAAGTAGCAGGTGTTTTTTCAAAAGCAGTTTCTGCAGTTTGTGCCCTCCAGGTGAGCAGATTTTTATCTTCAGCAGCCCAATCTTCCATCATTGTTTTGGAAAAATGACCACTGATGATATCGTCCATATGTTTTTGAAACAAGGGGCGCATAATTTCTTTTAATTCTTCAGATAGTTCAAATGCCTTAATCTTAGCAGGATTGGACAAACGATCCATCATGTGGGTGATTCCACCGTATTTGAGTCCCTCAGTAATAGTCTCCCAACCGTATTGGATCAATTTGGATGCATAGCCGGGATCAATACCTTTTTCCACCATTTTGTCAAAGCATAGGATGGATCCAGTTTGTAGCAAGCCGCATAAAATTGTTTGCTCCCCCATTAAATCAGATTTCACCTCAGCGACAAAGGAAGATTGTAACACACCAGCTTTGTGACCGCCTGTGGCTACTGCATAGGCTTTTGCTTGAGCTAAACCTTTGCCTTCAGGATCATTTTCAGGGTGGACAGCAATAAGCGTAGGCACACCAAAACCTCTTTTATATTCTTCTCTTACCTCTGAACCAGGAGATTTTGGGGCCACCATAATCACGGTAAGGTCTTTACGGATCTGAGTGCCTTCCTCGACGATATTAAACCCATGAGAGTACGATAAAGTAGCTCCTTTTTTCATCAAGGGCATCACAGCGGATACTACAGCAGTATGCTGTTTATCTGGAGTAAGGTTAATTACTAAATCCGCTTGAGGAATTAGGGTTTCATAGTTCCCTACAGTAAATCCGTTTTCAGTTGCTTGAACAAATGAAGCTCGTTTTTGAGCAATTGCCTCATCTCTCAATGCATAGGATATATCTAGACCGCTATCACGCATGTTTAATCCTTGATTTAAACCTTGAGCTCCACAGCCAATAATGACGATTTTTAACCCTTTTAAAGCTTCTACCCCATCGGTAAATTCAGAGGTATCCATAAATCTACATTGTCCTAACTGGGCCAATTGTTCTCTTAGCGAAAGTGTATTAAAGTAATTGCTCATTTTATTTTTTTTGGTTGATGGTGTTTAATATAGTACTGATCGGCATGGCTTCTTTGGATACAGCTATACGTCCTGAACGTACAAACTGCCTGATGCCAAAGGGCGTTAGTGATTCGTGAAGTTCATCAATTTCATGACGTCTTCCTGTTTTTGATATCACAAAAAACTCTCTAGAAACCGTCACTATTTGCGCATTGCTTTCCTTAATGATGTTTTGAATTTGTCGTTCATCAAACAACAAATTTGAAGAAATTTTGAATAAGGCAGACTCTTGGTAAATGATCTCCTCATCTTGGTGACTAAACACTTTAATCACTTCTACTTGCTTTTCTATCTGCCCCACGATGTTTTCAACCCACTTTTGGGTAGTATTTACTACAATAGTAAACTTAGACACCTGAGGAATTTCAGATGGTGAAACATTCAAGCTTTCTATATTGATGTGCCTTTTAAGGAAGATTCCCGAAATTCGGTTTAACATACCTACCTGATTTTCCGAATATACGGAGATGGTGTACCACTTATTTTCCATAATCTAACTAGCTTAAACGAATATCAGAGACAGAACTTCCCGAGGGGATCATAGGGAATACATTTTCCTCATTCTCTACTTTAATCTCAAGAAAATAAGGTGTTTTGGCAGCAATCATTTCTTCAATAGCGGCTTTCAAATCTGCTCGCTGATCTACGCGCTTACCTGGAATATAGTACCCTTTTGCGATAGTCACAAAGTCAGGATTGGTCATAACTGTCGAGGCATATCTTGAATCAAAAAATAATTCTTGCCATTGTCGCACCATACCTAAGTGCTCGTTGTTGAGCACGACAATTTTAACCGCGGCTTGGGTTTGATAGATCGTTCCTAGCTCTTGAATATTCATTTGAAACCCACCATCACCAATCACTGCGATTACCTCTCGTTCAGGCGCGCCCATTTTAGCTCCAATAGCACTGGGTAAAGCAAATCCCATGGTTCCTAATCCACCCGAAGTGATGTTGCTTTTGGGCAATGTTTCTTGAGCATAACGACAAGCGATCATCTGGTGTTGACCGACATCCGTAACGATAATGGCCTTAGATTGGGTGGCCTGGTTAATTTGTTCGATCACCTCAGCCATACTGATACCAGGTCCAGCTGGGTTCATTTCTTTATCAATAACCTCTTTGAACTCTACTTGATATAGTTGATCAAAGGAAGATTGCCATTGGCTGTGGTTGTTTTCTTTTACCAAGGGCAATAAGGCCGCTAGAGTTTGTTTGCAATTGCCCAAAACACCCACATCTACCTTTACATTCTTATTGATTTCAGCTTTATCAATATCTAAATGAATAATTTTCGCTTGTTTGGCATAGGTAGTCAAATCTCCCGTTACCCGGTCATCAAAGCGCATACCAATAGCGATGAGCAGATCGCACTCATTGGTCAAAACATTGGGGGCGTAATTACCGTGCATACCCACCATACCTACATTGTGTTTGTGCGCAGTCGGCAATGCGCTTTTTCCCAATATCGTCCACGCTGCTGGTATCGTAGTTTTCTCGATAAACGCTTTGAGCTCTAGCTCTGCATTTCCCAAGACAACACCTTGTCCGTAGACAATCATCGGTTTTTTGGCTTCATTGATCAAAGCCGCAGCTTGATGGATACACTCTAGGTCTATCTGAGGCTCAGGCAAATAAGAACGAACATGAACACAGGGGGTGTATTCAAAGTCAAAAAGCTCAAATTGCGCATTTTTGGTGATGTCCACCAAAACGGGACCGGGTCTACCTGAACGCGCTATATAAAAGGCTTTTGCCAAGATATAAGGAATTTCAGAAGCCTTAGTGATTTGATAATTCCATTTGGTTACCGGGGTAGATATACCGATGATATCTGTCTCTTGAAATGCATCTGATCCCAAAAGGTGTCTTCCTACTTGTCCTGTAATGCATACCAAAGGAGTTGAATCGATTTGGGCATCAGCAATTCCAGTAACCAAGTTTGTAGCACCTGGACCTGATGTAGCTACGGCTACTCCAACCTTTCCAGTTGCTCGAGCATAACCTTGGGCGGCGTGAGCTGCCCCTTGTTCGTGTCGTACCAACACGTGCTTTAATTGATCTTGAAACTTATACAGTTCATCGTAGAAGGGCATAATAGCTCCCCCTGGATATCCGTAAATCAGGTTGACACCCTCTGCCAACAGACAATGCACAATAGCTTCGGCTCCTGATATTTGATTGGTTAATTTTGTTGTCATGATCCTAAAATTGGTCTGTAGTACACCCTTTTGAAGCGGATGAAACTGTTTTGGCGTATTTATACATACTTCCTTTGGTGATCTTTAATGCAGGTGCTACCCATTTGGCTCGTCGTTCAGCCAATTCTCGGTCGGAAACATCGACTGTGATTGTATTTGTTTTTGCGTCGATGGTGATTAGGTCCCCATCTTGTACCAAGGCTATAGTTCCTCCACATTGAGCTTCGGGTGCTACGTGTCCAACCACAAATCCATGAGTACCTCCTGAGAATCTACCGTCGGTGATCAGTGCGACTGATTTGCCTAGTCCCGCTCCCATAATAGCGGCTGTAGGTTTCAGCATCTCTGGCATTCCAGGACCACCTTGCGGACCTTCATAGCGTATAACTACGACATCACCCGCTTGGACTTTTCCTTGTTGGATACCATCATTGGCAGCGTATTCTCCCTCAAAAACGCGTGCAGGACCTTGGAAATAGAGGCCTTCTTTACCTGTAATTTTAGCGACAGCACCCTCTTGTGCTAAATTCCCGAATAAAATCCTGATGTGACCGCTTTCCTTGATCGGTTGATCCAGGGGATAGATGACTTTTTGGCCGGGTGTTAAAGAGGGTAGTTCTGCTAGATTTTCAGCAATCGTCTTTCCAGTAACTGTCATACAGTCTCCGTGAAGCATATTATTTTCCAACATAAACTTCATCACAGCAGGTACACCACCCACCGCGTGAAGATCTTCCATTAAGTATTGGCCGCTGGGTTTTAAATCCGCTAAAAAGGGTGTGCTATCTGAAATTTTTTGAAAATCTTCCAGCGTCCAGGGTATATCTGCTGCGTGGGCTATAGCCAACATATGCAGTACGGCATTGGTTGAACCACCCAAAACGGTAATTACCTTAAAGGCATTTTCTAATGACTTTTTGGTGACAATATCTTTGGGTTTCAAGTCTTTTTCTATCAATAAACGCAAAGCCTGTCCTGCGCGTTCAGCATCAGTAACTTTTAAGTCATCATTGGCAGGATTTGACGCGTTGTAGGGCAATGCCATTCCCATTGCTTCAATAGCTGAGGCCATAGTATTGGCCGTATACATTCCTCCACAGGCACCTGGGCCAGGGCAAGCATTAAGAATAACTCCTTGATAAGCTTCATCGGTAATGGTTCCAGCAACTTTTTCGCCCCAAGCTTCAAATGCAGAGACCACATCTAATTTTTTTCCATTATAACAGCCTGATGCTATGGTCCCTCCATAAACTAAAATCGAAGGTCTATTGAGTCGCAACATAGCCATAAGTGCCCCAGGCATGTTTTTATCACAACCAACTACTGGAATCAATCCGTCGTAGCTCATCGCTTGAACGACTGTCTCCATAGAGTCTGCAATAATATCTCGAGAAGGAAGCGAATAACGCATACCCGAAGTGCCCATAGATATACCATCACTGACGCCAATAGTGTGAAAAATAAGTCCGATCATATCGGTGTCCTGTACCCCTTTTTTAATTGATTTAGCTAAATCATTGAGGTGCATATTACAGGGATTCCCTTCATATCCAGTACTGGCAATACCTATGAAAGGTTTCTTTAAATCTTCAACACTTAATCCCAAAGCGTGCAACATCGCTTGAGCAGCGGGTTGTGTTGGATCTTGGGTGACGTTTTTGCTATACTTATTGAGCTCCATAGTTAAATTTCAAGGACATTGTCATCATAAATCAAAGGTAGAAGATTGATGAAACCAAGGAGTACAAACTTAAAATTTACGCTATTTTCAAAGCTCTTATTGATCATTTAATCTATTGAATATCAATCAAATGAACTTAAATTTTTCACATATTCAGAATTTTATTTCTCTGTGATTTTTATTCAAAATATCCATCGAGTGATCTGTATTGTAACGCTTCGAAAATATGTTCTAGGCTCACGCAATCTTGTAGTTCCAGATCAGCAATGGTTCTTGACACCTCATACAACATCGCCTGGGTGCGGATGGAATACTTTTTCTGAGTTATATAATGTACCCAAAAAGATTTTATTTCTCGATGTCTTTCCACGTGTTGCCACCAGGTGGTTGACTGGTTACCTACTTGAGCCAAACGCATTTTACGAAACTCGCAACTTTTTTCAATGCGTTCAAGTACTGCAGAAGAACTAGGTCCCATGGGTGCTTCCAGTAAATCTTCTTGACTCAGTTTGGGTATATCAATTTGGAGGGGTATTCGGTCCAATAGTGGTTTTGAGATCTTAGTTCTATACGATTTATCTCTGTATTCTTCCCTGTTTACTTGATTGTTGGATTCTGTTTCCCCTGTAGCCCTAAACGGACTTGGATTCATACTAGCTATCAAAGTAAATGACGCAGGGAGCTCTAGATGATACGACCCTCTGGCCAATGTAATTTTTTTCGATTCCAGTGGCTGTTTCAATCCCTCCAGGACTCCTTTCT